>JAATVS010000517.1 GCA_014523695.1 Nitrososphaerales archaeon TH5895 | reverse complement strand
CATCGTGCTATGGACTACCTTATTATAGAGATCGTTAGGATTCATCTTCCATTTCAGCAATGAGAGGAACCTGTCGTCGTTAGTATAGTCAAACTGGGCCCAATTATAAGACCCGTATAACGACCCTTCGACTTCATAAAGATTATTTCCTTGAGATTTGTTGGGTTTAGTAAGGACTGAACTCATATCCTTAAGGTATTCTTTCATTGTCGAAGTCTTACTCGATAAAATCCATTTTCCAAGTAGAGAAGGTCTGGTGGACACATATTCGGCAACATCTTCCAAAAGCAATGGAATGCCGTCAATCAGAGGGTATAATTGTCTACATTCTTCACATTTGAGAAAACCTTCAGTACATTCGTTTCCGTTGCTAGATTCGAGCATATCAAGAGATAAATTTCTTTTACGTTCAGAGTGCTTTACACATGCCAAATGTCGAGTTAGTTGTATCCTCATTGTTTTATTTACCCAAAAATGTCCGCTGATTTATGATCGCACGCTCATTAATAGCATTTTCAGCCAGCTATTACTTTGGGAACGGTCATGTACTTCGTTGTATACACAAGGGGGGCTGTCTGAGTCTGAACGATACAGAGGCCTATTGAGACTATATCAATCTCGTCTTCGAATCTATTTTTCACTGTCAAATGTCTTAAGATATTCTATAGCCCTATAAAAATCCAAATAAGATTTGTTCGTGTCTGTTAATTTGTTAATGCGAGATTTGATACTCTCGACGATTCTCTTTGTAGCATTTTCATCCTTACCTGAGACTAGCTTCTGTATGTTCTCTGCTTCAGCAAGGAACTCATTGATATACGTCTTGTTGAATGGGTTTTCTCGCAATAGTGAAGTGACAAGCTCCGGCGAATCGTTTAGGATGCTTTCAGTGATCATTGCTTGCATCCCAAAGCTCGTCCCCGCTACCTTCTTCATGGTTCTTAAATCGAGTTTGGATAGCACTGAACCTAAAACTAGATTGAGATAATATGTAAGGCCAATAACTACGGCCATATATTCATCATGGAGATCAGGGTCACTAATCACTTCGATTTTCGATCGAGGAAAAATGGAACGGAGGTAGCCCATTTCTTTGGCCTGATTTCTGACTGGGATAAGCAAATTCTTGATAATCTTTGATCTTTTAGTAGCTGGACCAAACATTGGATGGACGCACAAGCATGTAATATCCTTTCTAGCAGATCGCAATACATTGAAGACTTGCTTCTTAATGGATGAGATCTCTGATAATGCGGCACCATTTTTCATGTGCATTAGGCATTCTTTAACAACTGAGACGATGCTTTCAATAGGCACACAGATCATTACTAAATCTGCCTCTTCCACACAATCTCTTATAGTGTTGCAACGATCAACACACTCTGGGATTCTGAATTCAAACTTGCTCTTGTCATAAACAGACACTCTCATAGCTTTTGATTGAACAAAATAGTGTGTAAACCACCTGCCCATCCTGCCGCCTGCACCTATGACTGCGACTTTCTTCACCGGAAAAGAGCTAATTATCTGTTCATTGATAGACAATTGTCCAATACATCCATTGCTTTTGCGATTTGTTCTGTAGTTTGAGTTGCGGAAATTCTAATGAACTTGCCATAAGAGCTGCCAAATGCACTCCCTGGTGCGACAGCAACCCCTCTCTCTAGCAATTGATTGACTACGGTAATGTCATCTAGTGGTATAGTATTAATTCTCGGATACAAGTACATACCCCCATCAGGGACGGCGAAACTCACATCCATTCGTTTCAACCTTTCAACTAAGGTACGAAGTCTGATTCTAGTCTCTTCAATATTTGTCACGTAATCAGTTTCGAGTGCGTTTAGTGCGCAATACTGAAGAGGTTCTGCTACGCTAGTCATAGCAAATGCTTGCAACTTAGCAATCTTTTTGACAATAGCCTCGCTAGATAGAACGTAGCCGAGTCGAAATCCAGTCATTGCATAGGTTTTGGAGAACGATTCGATAACAATGGATCTGTCATAATGGTAATCAGAAATACTTCGGAATTTTTTATTGCAATATCTAGAATACACCTCATCACTCAAAATGTAAAGGCCATAGTCTTTTGCTAATGAGAGGATCTTCTCGATGGTACTGGTACTCAATATCTTCCCAGTAGGATTGTTCGGATAATTTAGAACGATCATTTTTGTAGAATCGTTTGTGGCATCAGTTATTTCGTCAATGTCGGGAGACCATTGATTTTCGAGTGATGTTTTGATAGTTTTGATCTTAACTGAATTTAAAGCTGCACAGTCTGCATATGCTGGCCAAGATGGTTCTATAACCACAATTTCCTCGCCTGGTTTTAGCAATGAAGCAATCGATGCATAAACGCCGAACCTTCCACCTGGTGTCACTATTACCGTTTCCTTTGTAAAGCCATGAATTAGGGCTAGCTTCTCCCTTAACCTTTCAATTCCTCTAACATCAGTATAGTGATAACAGCCAGAGTCTATCGCATTTACAAAGGCGTCTTTAATGCTGGGCGGAGGTCCGAAATCTGGCTCGCCAATCTCTAAATGTATCATCTGTCTTCCAGTAGCTTCAATTTGTCTGGCTCTCATGAGAATATCTAAATGTGAACTCGGCTGCTCAACAGTTTTTTGTTTTTTCTGAAGACCAACTGACTCTATAAGCAAGAGATTGAGCAACCTAGAAGAGTAAGAAGGTTCCAAACCAATTTGATGAGCTAGGCCCAATACCGATTTCCTGATTTCGCTTTCAACCCGGTCGTCGGTTACGTCCATTCCAAGCTTAGACTTGATTTCCCCAATCTTTTGCGCCAGTTCCATACGATGCTTTATCTTTTGAAATATCTCCCCGGTTACAGCTTGAATTTCAGAACGGAGAATTTTTAGCTCCGCATTTTCCGTTTCCCCTTCGCTATCAGTTATCGCGTTTCACCCCTAGATGTGAAGATGAAATTAGCCCATGTCGTATTGCGTGATCCGCAAGAACTAAGGAAACGACAGCCTCCACGACTGGAGGTGCTCTGGGCACTACGCATGGATCATGTCTGCCTGGGACTTTTAGTTTAGATTGTGCCCCACTAGAGAGATCTAAAGTTTCCTGTGTCCGTGCTATTGATGATGGGGGCTTAAATCCAATTCTTATAATCAATGGCATCCCTGTTGAGAGTCCGCCTAGGATGCCCCCAGAATTATTAGTTCTAGTCACTACTGTTCCTTTCTCCAAAACATATGTATCGTTGTTCTCTGACCCTGAAATGGAGCACCCATAGAACCCCGAGCCAAATTCAACTGCTTTTACTGAAGGGATCCCAAATAGAGCCCTACTAATATCTGATTCCAGCGAACTAAAGAGAGGTTCTCCCAATCCAACGGGAAGTCTGTTGGTAACACATTCGATG
>JAATVS010000516.1 GCA_014523695.1 Nitrososphaerales archaeon TH5895 | reverse complement strand
TGAGGAAATCTTTAGCGTGTTATCTCCCACTAGTTAGATTCATATGTTTTTATACATCGTAAGACACATCTAGGAAATATTTTGGTAATGACTCTCGTAAAAGTTGGAGAAGCAGGGGATATCAAGGAGAACACGGGTAAAGAAGTGAAGGTTGGAGAAACTCGCATAGCCCTATTTTATGCAAATGGAAAGTACTATGCGATTGATGCTATATGTCGTCACCAGGATGGTTCACTTGCTCCCGGAAAATTGGAAGGTGAAGTAGTTGAATGTCCGTTGCATTTTTGGCATTATAATATCAAAACGGGCCAACTATTAGATTATTTGGATGGTGTTCGATTGACTACTTACGAAGTTAGAGTCATTGGGGATCAAATATACCTTGAAATAGAGAATGGCTAGACGTTAGCAAACATCACGGTTATGAGACTCTACAATACACTTACAAGAGATATTGAAAAAATACCTCATCAGAATGGTCTTGTTAGAATGTACCTGTGCGGCGTTACGGTTTATGACAAGTCCCACATCGGGCACGCTAGGACCATAATCATAATTGACTTACTTAATAGACTTCTAAGAAGTATGGGCTTCAAAGTGACATTTGTGCAGAATTTTACGGATGTTGATGATAAGATAATTAAAAAGGCAGAGGAGGAAGCATCGAGTCCGGAAGAAATTGCTCACAAATTCATACTTCAGTATCAACAGGACTTCGATAGGTTGAATGTACTTCAGGCTGCTAAATACCCGAAAGCGACTGATAACATCGCTGAAATGACAAATATAATAGACAAATTACTGGAGAACGGTCATGCGTACCTGACAACGAATGGCATTTATTTCAGGGTAAACTCGTTTCCAGAATACGGAAAACTTTCAAGAAAAACACTCAAAGATTTAGTAGCAGGCGCACGAATCGAAGTAGATTATTCCAAGGAGCATCCTTTGGACTTTGCGCTATGGAAATTCACTTCCTCCAAACCATTTTATACTAGTCCATGGGGAACAGGTAGACCCGGATGGCACATAGAATGCTCTGCTATGGTAGAGAAATATCTTGGAAACACTATCGAGATCCATTCAGGTGGAAACGATCTTATATTTCCGCATCACGAAAATGAGATCGCTCAATCTGAGTCCTATTCAAATCAGCCTTTTGCAAAGCTCTGGCTTCATTGTGGGATGGTAACATTTAACAATGAAAAAATGTCTAAGTCTGTAGGTAATATTATCACCGTTGAAAACGCACTTGCCAACTGGGGAGGAAACATAATTAGACTTTTTTGCTATTCGGTCCACTATTCAAAGCCTCTCGATTATCGGATAGATGTATTAGATGAACTGAAACATACTTGGAATACTATTGAGAATTGCGGCTGGGAGTTGAGGTCAGTAAGAGGAACTCACACTGCTGAAGAACTTGACGGAATAAGGGAGCTATCAAGAAAATCACTAGAGGAATTCGAAATGGCGCTGGAAAACGATTTAAACTCATCTTTGGCATTAAAGACTTTCTTGGAGTTTGTAACACTTATCAATAAAATGGCACTTTCCAAGGGTATAAGCAAAGAAGTTGCAACAGTAGCAGGCAGTACGTATCATAAAATAATGGACTTACTTGGTTTGAAATTAATTGAAATTTCTGATGAAGAAGTTCAAGAAGTGACTGATATGATTTCTAAAAGAGATCGACTCAGAGCGGAGCGAAAATACAAAGAGTCAGATGAAATACGTACTACACTTTTCGAAAAGTATTCTGTTGAATTGATGGACCGCGCAGGAGGATCATTCTGGAAGAAAATTGAGAAGTGAAGTTTTTGAATATTGCACGATATATAAAAGCGGCAGCAAAATGTAATTCCTATTTTTTTTTATGGGTAGAGATCCCATAGGATGGCATCAAGAAGCTGCAAAAATGGAACATTTATTTTTGATATGATGGGTATCCTATCTTACGAAATGATGTGTCGAAGAAGAGAGCTAAGACCTTTACCGCAATCGGGATAATAGTGGCCCTGGCATCTGCTGGAATATACCTAGCTTCGATCTCGAGTTCACAAATTCTGGAGGAGAAGCAGTTCCTGGAAAACTACTATTCATTGGTTAACGCTACAACTGGTGTTACTGAAACCTATCACAAAGAAATCGAGAAGTGGGAAAAAGATCAATACGATGATCGGGAGCTCGTCACGATTACCGATTCCTTCTTACCTAAATATGATCTTTTGGTGGACAAAGCCTCTGGCTTTAAACCGCCCCAGAAATACCATGAGGCACTAGATCTTTACATAAGTAGTTTGAAATCTGAACGTGCGAGCTATGCAATGTTTCGTGACTTTGTAGAAACAGGTGATCCAAAGCTCAACGAGACCTCGATAGATCTACTGTCAAACTCTACCAAATACGAGCTTGAATCCTTTAATTTAATAAATGGGTTGAGATGATTTATTAATCAATCTATCTCCCAATGTTACCATAGGTTGACAGGTAGCTCTTCTAGATCTAGACTGGCATTACAGGGTGAAAAATCTTATCAATGGGCAAAGTCAAGGATGAAGATTATCGAACGTATTGCCAAGGACTTTTCTAGACCTAAAGCATTACCTTTGGAGGGAATAAGACTTGGTATCTGTCTCCATATAACAAAAGAGACCTCTGTGCTGGTCATGGCCCTGAAAGCACTTGGCGCAGAACTGGCACTATGTTCTGCTAACCCGCTGTCAATTCAGAACGACATTGTTTGTTTTCTAAAAAACCAAGAG
Organism: Nitrososphaerales archaeon TH5895; assembly: GCA_014523695.1. Taxonomy (GTDB): domain Archaea; phylum Thermoproteota; class Nitrososphaeria; order Nitrososphaerales; family Nitrososphaeraceae; genus TH5896. The sequence continues at coordinate 12 of JAATVS010000516.1, read as the reverse complement.
ATTCAACTTTTT
>JAATVS010000084.1 GCA_014523695.1 Nitrososphaerales archaeon TH5895 | reverse complement strand
ACCCAAGAAGATGATATCAAACTATTAGTTATTGACTCTATAATAAATCCATACAGAGCAGAATATTCTGGGCGCGGGATGTTATCACAGAGACAATCCAGATTGAACAAGGTAATGCATCTTTTGCAAAAAATCGCTCGTATGTACGGTGTAGCTATTGTCATTACCAATCAGGTTCACACTTCAGTAGATCCGTACAGTCACAGCTTAGCCGACTCGGATAGGCCGATGGGTGGTAACGTTATGACACACACAAGTAGCTTCATAATACAGCTTATAGGAGATTCTACATATCTCCTGGCAAAGATGAAGAAAAGCCCTTGTTATCCTGAAGCTGTCATAAGTTTTGGATTAAATGAGGGCGGTATCCAGGATATCCCTCATAGTCGTCCGACTTAGTACGTTGTTATATCCATCACTGAATAATAACAAATCAATGATGACTAATATTCTGGAATTTAATCACGATACGCACAATAGGAGCGGGTTATAGCCAGCAATAGCTAGCAACAGTTACATAGAATAATGAATGTTCCCATACGTCCTTTAATCTTTCTAAACTGGGTCCGGTGTTCATCATGTGTTGGTCAGGCTGATGCAATTCAGGAAGTAGCAATCAATCTGAGAGCAAGAATACTACAGGGAACACAGATCGATAGTATGAAGAAGAATTACAAAATGAAATAGACCTATCAAAAAAAGTCGAACTTGCTAGCTTAGTACATTCTTGCTAGCTTAGTACATTCCACATAAACTTGAATCTCTAGCTGACGTGATTCACATACTCCTTGTGCGTGCTAGGGGTATGACCTCGTAGGTCATTATTTATTCAATTATCCTCAATTTCTTGCGCTACGTCTGATAATAATTGAAGTACTTCGCTATAAGCAGAGTCTTCTAATTCATGTAGATATTTCCTGAGCTCCTTCACTAATTTACTGGCACTAGGTTTCATTTCTTCAGGGATCTGATTTTGTAAAGGCGCTATTCTTTCTTCCATTTCTATGCCTCTGTAAATAGGTACGTGACGTGCAATGAATTCGCTGAGTATCTTTGTTTGATCATGGTTTGCTGGAATAAAATCGTAATTGCTATGTCCGTCTACAAACGTTATATTGTCTCTCTGGTTGCCTAAGGCCAAAATTGCATATATATCTCCATAGTCATTACTTTCTTCGCTCATAGAACCACTATCCTTCTATAATAAAAGAATAAGAGTCTATCCTGAGAGAAGATCTTAACAGAATCTCATGGACAGCTAGAAGTAATCTAATAATCTCCATGGGATTATTTGTAGAAATAGCCAAGAGTTGCGTATTTCATATTGCGAAAATTACTAGGAGATGGCATCGATGTCTGCAGTTATTCAGTGAACTGGAGAACAATTTAAGGTCTGCCGAGATTGCATGACATTAACAAAGAGATTATTGTAAAGAAATCCTATGAATAGCACATATGTTGTATATGAAAAGATAAGTTTTTAGTCATTATTGTCTGATAGCACGCCACCGATGATTTACCTACATTCTTGATACTAGTGATTGATCATAATCCAGAAATAGTGTTTACCTTACGTATCGGATTAGAAAGCGATCAACCATACAAGCTTATAGTTTTGATAATCTCGTAACGCTTTAATAGAATTTGAACCAAATTTCTACGATTTAATACCAATTGCTGTCACCTTTAATGGACGGATTTTAATTAGTCCAGAAATTTATTACGACTGGACCTCAATGTTAGGGTTTGCTTATGAATTCTGGTGAAATAAATATGGAGGCAGCAAGGGAAGTACATCCACTGAAAAGCATTAGGTGCATTATCAAGAAGCCAATTACCGCAGAAGAGCTGTTAAGGCGTATTAAAGTCGACTTAAAGTGAGTACAAATTGCAGTAAAATGCTGCATCCCTGTGCGAGTGTACATTTTAGCTGAGACATCAAACAAGCAAATCTCTCATACTTGTCCGACCCGTCCGTGTCTAACAATAGTTTATCGTAATTAGTTAGTAGCGTAGAATATCGTTTAATTTAACAATACTCGGATAGCCTTGTCAAATTCATCATCTGTAAACATATTTGTGTGACAATTATCGGTCTGTCCTAGTGAAGCAAACTCTCCTGGTTCCTCTACACTCCATACTGGGACTATTCCATCATCAGGTCCCGCGATTTCGATTCTTCCGTTATATTGAAAAGTAAGGAAATTCCAGCCTTCTAAGTCAAACCAATTCGATGGATATGGACAATTTACATCTTCAGCTCCCCACCAAAATGGTAAAAATAATTCGTAGTTGCTAATCCAATTACTTGCAATAGTGTTATATACTGTATGGTCATTTTTTTCTGCTCTGAGCACTGGCGCAGTTGTTATTAAATCGAATACGGCCGGTTTGCAATCATCCTGAAAATAATATCGGTCGGCTAACGGTGATCCCTCATTAGGTGTTCCAATCATTATTAGATTAGCAACATCATCACTAAAGGTATTATTAGCCAAATACAATCGAGCATCTAATCCGCCCTTGCTATGGGTGACGATATTTATTTCGTCTCTTTCAGTTTCTTCTTTAAAATCAGCAACTAACTGGTTTAGTTGCGCGGCATGATTTTCGGCAGATCCACATTCATCTTCATCAATAGCAGTTGTTGGATCATCTTCAAAACTTACTGCCTCTGCTTCTATTCCTAAATTTTCAAGTCGATCTACCCACTCATCCCATACCTCATTGGTAGATCGATAACCGTGTATAAGGAGAACGGGTAAAGGATCTTCTGGCTGACCTTTGACGAGAGATAGATAAGAAAAAAAGTAATTAGTAGTTATTACTGCAGTTATTGTTGGCAAGCAAATCATGATAACAAAAATTATTCTGACTGACTGAACCCTTATTTCCACAACTTTTGAAAGCCAGAATCCCTACTTTTACTTTAGTAAAACTCCCGTATGATTTATTAAGTTCGAACTTATAGGCCTTATTTTTCGCAAACCTCACATATTGGGATCGTAGCATCAACAAACATATTTTAAAAATGGAAGGTTTTTCTTAGATAGGCTTTTCACCAAGTTATTGATACCATTCTACCTTACTCACATATTCTGGCACATATAGGATATAATTTAGATATTTTCATATGCAGAATAAATTGAGCCCGTAATGATAGCAGTTTGATTCGGAAAAATTACAAGAAATACCGTTTCAATATCACAGAATAACACAAGATAACAAGAGCTAAATCACAGTAGATGTAAATAAGATACAAGCATTGAATAAAAAACAAAAAGAAGATCTTGTCTTGTTATTAGCTGAAAAGGGAGAGACATGTAGAGAGATTACAAAGAAGGCTGGTGTGTCTCCAAACACGATCAAGGCAGTTTTAAATAGAGCAGGTCTTGACAAATCTACTTCGGTGCACTCTAGAGCCGTTGAACTTTATTCTCAAGATAAGACCCCATTAGAGGTGGCTATTACACTAGGGCTCAAGTCTGAAGAAGCACTACGTTATCATCAAGAATACTTCATGCTTCTAGGATGTACCGAATTCACTAAGGTTTACCTACAGATCAAGGATAACCCTTGGGCGTACGTGAATCTTGTTAAACTAGCTCTGAATTCGGGAGTGAGTGACGATGAAGTTGTAGAGCTTCTCAAGCTCGCCAATAGGCATCTTCCCAGGATTCAATTAGAATATGATCGGCTTAAAGCTGAATTAAATTCATTAAAAGATGAAAAAAGCAATTCAGCTAAGGACTACCATCGCTTATGTAATGAGATTTCAGGAATGAGGACAACAGTAGATCAGCTTCAATTAAGCTTAAGAGAATCAAAAGACGAAAAAGCTAAGCTAGAATTGCAGAAGTTAAGACTCCAGAATTTCGTAAAGGATTTTCGAGATAACAACATAGAATATAACAAAGTCAAACAAGCAATTGAAGGAGAGGTTGAATCAGTTCTGGGAGATCGTAGGCGATTACTGAGAATGGCTATTCAATCCGTGATCGAATTATTGCGATTAGACCCTCAGAAATTTCATTCTTACTATTACAACCAGTCTACAATACAACCAGAAAATGATGAAGAACCAGCTTTGGTCGAAGCTGAGCATCTTTATGAAAAAATGCTTGAAAACATCACAAATAAAGTAGTCACCACTTTGAGTGACAATATATTGTCCATGTCATCAGTTGTGCAAAAAGAATCGTCAAAACAGAATTCTGATGATATGCGAACCTTTGCGGAGGAAGGAAAGGTTCGTTCTGTTTGATTTATAATTGATTTCAGCGTATTTTCGCTCACTTGAGCTTCTGTCTATTGGCTCATGGATCACAGAATATACGAGTTAGAAGTCTATAGCTTTAGATATCTTAATTGGCATTACCGCTCTAAGAATCAAGAGCTAATAGATTATTCAATGGGAGGCAAAAGAGTATTTACATGAGTAATAGAAGAAATGAAAGAAATAAAAAAGTAAGGATATGCGGTGTTCATAATTCCAAATAGTCATAAAATGAGATCTTATCCGTATAGGGTACAAGCATGAGCTTGATTAACGAGATACCTGCAGATACTGCAATAATCAAAATTTATCAGGAAGTACAGAGGTTAGAAGAGTCGGGTTATCGCAACAGAACAGGTTGAGCATTAATATGGGTTCGAAATAGGGTATAAGGCTTGCGACGCAAATCATGTCCATTATGAAAACGAGCCTGGCGGTGTAACTGGTTAGCAGTAACGTAAAGATATCCATCTGTTGCTAACGAGAGAGTATCAGGCCACAAGAGTTTCGGGTCATTTGCCACGGTTTCCCATTCGCCCTCAGGAAGTCGACGGAGAATTGCGTTATGTTCATAATTGGTCGAATAAATATATCCTGATGCATCTGTTTCAAGACCATCTGAAGCTCCACCTCTATCACCTTCGTCAGTAATAGTAGCTGAAACCTCTTTATCGCTTAATGAGCGGTCAACTAGTGAGTTCATATCTACCTTGTATAATTTGCGGCTGCCAAGTGGGCAGTAGTAAAGATGCTTTCCATCCGAGCTGATGGCAATACCATCAGCGCCCATACTGGCACCAGGCTTTACTGACCCATCTGACTGTCGCTCTAGAAAGGGTCGTCCTTCAATGATTGGTAAAAAGGTTTGTAGATCCTCTGCTTTAGTTGATGGATGGTCATGGAGTCTTCGCCAACTTTCACCAGACGACAAGTCCACGACAATAATCCCATTAGGTCCTTTTTGTGCTGAATCAGTAATATAGGCTATGCCCCCACTTCCTTTCCGTAGATCAAACCGTACATCATTAAGATAAGTAGTGGGCAAGGCAACATCTTGTGGAAAGAGAATCTTCTTTACAATCTTGTTTGTAGCTAAGTTCACACAGACAAGCTTGGGGCCTCCATATTTGGTTGGTTCAAATTTAGGACTGCCGGTATCCAAAATCCATAAACGATCAATAGGGTCGACAACAACTGACTGTACTGATACAAGCGCAGCTCCTGGATCGTTTGGATCAGTTCTATTAATTACTTCATCGGGGAATGCTACTGCCTCTCCATTACGGATTTCAGTAACAGTAAATTTGACATCATCACCCCACTTCGGAAAGTTGACAAATATACGTCCTTGTTGTGACACAGTTACACCAGTCGGCATTGCGCCGTTAAAGTAAGCCATAGGCTCTAATGTGCCCAGAGGTTCCTCAGAAGGCAGTTCATGTCTATGAGCTATCTTTGAGGAAGATTCCTTTAGAGAATCAGTTGTCATAGTATATCCATTCCAATACGTATCTTTTCTCCTGTGTCTTGTGCAAATTGAAGACTAATCATGATAAAAACAATAAAGACATAATCTATTTAACAATTTACTGT
>JAATVS010000083.1 GCA_014523695.1 Nitrososphaerales archaeon TH5895 | reverse complement strand
CCCAGTTTCTTAAGATTAAGTTGGTATATTCCAAAGTTCTTCTGATATTCATTCTGTTCTTGAGTGGTCAATGCGACATGTATCCTCTTAATTTCGTAAGAGGCAAGATGCTTACTCTTAGCAAGCTCGGTCGGGAGGATCTCAAAGACAACACCGCCACCAACTAATCTTGGAAAGTCTAAATGTAGCTTGTCTTCCCTTTCAATCGTAGCGGTAAGCCCTAACCTGTATGGGGCCGCCAGTTGTTCGGATATTGATCTATAGACTGGTGCGGCAAGATGATGGACTTCATCAAATATTACAAAAGAAAATCTATTGCCAAGAGTCGATGCTCTAATGTATGCAGAGTCATAAGTAGCTACAGTTATCGGTTCAATGTCTTCAGATCCACCACCCAGATTTCCGATGGATGTATTTGTAATGTGCTTCGATAATACTTCAGTCCACTGATGCATGAGATCTAAAGTTGGCACCACTACCAACGCAGCAGAGTTAATTCTTTCAATAGATTTGATTCCCAATATCGTCTTGCCTGCTCCTGTTGGAAGTACGATACAGCCTCTCATGCCTACTTTTACCCATCTATTCAAAGCCTTTTGCTGATAATCTCTCAACGAAACATCAGTCGTTGTTAAATGCGGAGAGGGGATGAGATCTAGAACCTGGTCGGTGTACTCAATGCCACTTTCACATAGATAATGGATGATATCTGAATAGTTTAATGCCTGTGCTCTAAGAGAATTGGTTCGCGGGTCTTGAGTAGCAAAAGGGATGTGCATTAATCCTTTAATTACAATTGTCCCCCTATCGTATAACAAAAGCACCATTTGGGTCTCCTATTCTTTCAAACGACGTATGTAAACCACGTTAGAGTGCCTCAGTGAGTGATACTACAAGGTAGTGCTCTATGTAAATATTTTGGATATCCAACAATTGAAATCTATCATTTTCTTTTTCTTATAACGCTTTTGCATCTTAGCATTTTGGCAATGTATTGCTTGATCTAAAAGTGGGAGATCCTATCTAATTTCGTAGTGAAATTTCCCTCATGCTAGCCAGGTGACATAGGTTCTCGATTAAATATGTGAGATTACCTCTCATACCAAGGCTGTCTTACTGCATTTGACAGAATGAAAAACCTATTCAACGGATCCAATATGTTCTTGGTACTATTTAACTAAAAAAACCCAAAGCGGGACTGGTTAAAAGGGAAAAAGGTAGGTAAAGCTCTCAATTATTATTGGGTCTTGAAGGCGATCGAATCATTTCAATCATCGGCAGTGGTCGATTCAAAGGAACATATATCAAAGCTAATTGTTACTTTAATTGCTGACCTCAGGATAAAGAAAATTCTAATAGAACCAGCAATAGTGTTTGCGTCGTGAACCTTCTGCAATCCCGTATGAATAAAACACTGCGCTATATGTCAGGTTATGCTGCGTAAAATGAAACAGGAGCCAATTGAGAGATCCCTCTCTTACTAAAATATGAGGCTAGGTTCAATTCCACACGCTTTAGATATTTCAATATTTTGACTCTCCTTAAGAAGTATTATCCAACTAATGAGAAAGAACTTTAGATTCAGTTGCATTTACCAAACTAGCCTCACCGATTATTTTCTTTTTAGCACTAGACGAATTTCATAGGGTGGAAAAAGATACGCAAACAGCTGAGTTTTGACATTTTCTAGATCCATTGGAGGAGGATCAGTTGGTTAACATATTGTCACATCATTCATACCTGTACGAGATATTATGCGTGGAGGGATACATTGTCGTTTACCAGCACTGAGGGAAGCACAGTATTAACACTGATTCTCAGGCTGAATCAAAGCACCGGAAATGATAAAAAATACAGTATAAATGGTTTATTTTTCGAGCAAAAAATGTGAAAGACTTGGATGATTGCGAGAACATAAAATGAAATCCCTCATGACTGTGTCAGCTCCCCTTTCGAAGGGATATATTAACCGCTTCGCTTTAAACCCAAAAAACATGATTGTTATTGCCGCACAATACATTTATTGACCTAGCTGAAATGCAAATCATGTCAAAGCGTATTTCTGTAACCGACGTATTTAGGGTACTAGCAGACGTGAAAACGCAGAGCCTTTTAAATTCTATAGCGATTGGTTATGATCCTAACTCCCAGATCCTCATCACAAATCTTGGATTGACAACGAGACAGTACTACGATAGAATAAGGCGGCTCACAGATGCAGGATTAATAAGAAGAGATAAAGGAAGATATAGTTTATCCTCTTTTGGGAACATAATCATTAGACTGCAAAAAATGGCGGAGAGAACAGTTAGTAGCTATTGGAAGCTTGAAGCAATTGACCGGATAAGATCGTCTGGTAATTCAAACTTGGCGGAAGTTGATTATCTAAAGTTAATTGATATCTTACTAAATGACGTAGAAATTAAAGACATCTATTTACAAGAAAATGTATCTCTCAATGTAGGTGACAAATCGTTAGGAGAGTTGAATCTTGTTGCGAGTAGACTGTAGCAGTATGACGTTACTTGCCATTAAGCATAAAATCTTGCTTCTGAGCTCTGGGATTTCGAATTATAAGCAAGAACAGTGGTCTTTACACTTGTTGGTTTTGGCGTTAGAACTATCAGTGCAAGAACAATAACGAGTCCGACATCCGTGGTATTAAATTTAATAGACAAACATTAGACCTCCAAACAAAAAAATGAAAATCAGCCAATAGTTATTTTCAATAATCCGTTTCCTATTAAAACTTATTCGATGGAAACAGGTAGTCTAGCTACTACAGAAGAAGATTTAGAGGAACGGAGAGACAGTATTTGAACTGAGCACATGTCGAACTATTCCGCCTCTTCTAAAACGGCCAGGGATTTAGGGTAGAATTTCTTCCTGGGCCGCAAGGGTCTGATGGCTTGTTTTGTGCTCCCTTTAGTGATATGATATGATTACTTCTTCCATGCTTGGATGTATCTTTAGTATTCCTTTGCTTACGCATGGTTGAAGTGTCTGCATCATTGTTCGGTGGTCCTTGTTAAACAATACTGATACTATAAGAGGGCTGGCATTCTGTGTATTTCAATCTGTCTACATACTTCATTCTCGCCATTTGCAGACAAATCATTGAATACACCTGTGAATAGCCTAATCCGTTCCTTCTCTCTTGCAGGCTCAGATGGACTTACATTACAGTCGTTAATCTCCCCGCACAAATCCTATTAGCCCCTAAAATCAGCAGAAGCCGGAATTAGTTACACAGAAGGAGCAGGAAGTAAAAGAAGTAACTAGGGAATCTCAAGTATCCGAGTTACTTTGTACCAATCTATGGAGAAAAATCAAGTACTAACACTAGCACTAGTTCCACTGCTATTTCTTTCATTAGCAGCGACTGGTACAAACTTCCTCATTGCTTCCACAAGCGAAGAGGAAGAAGCATCTAGTAGTGGACTTCCGTTCACTACTCCAGAGACGACGACATCTGCAGCAGCATCAACGACACTAACACCAAATGCAACAGAAGCGTTGAACGCATCGAACTTTGTAAGAACAGCGGTGATGCTCTTTGGTATAAAGCCAAACACACCAGATATAGTTACATGGGTTAATCTGCGTGATGCTAACATAACTGGCGGCGAGATAGCAAATGCAGAGAGGCTTGAAGCATCAAACAATATTACAACTGACGAAATAGGCGTGCTCTTCATTACAATACCGAACTCGACAAATCAACTTAACCAGCAGATAGAAGCCTGTGCAATGGACATCGTAAGCCGCACGCCCGCATGCGATAATGCATTTCAGAGCAACGTAAGCAGAGCCACGTTACTTCAGATAATGTTACCTGATGATGCAGCAGCAGCAGCAGCCGAAGCAGGAATAGGACAACCAAGTAGACGATAGGGTTGGTGTTAAATCGAAATCGAAATCGAAACTGGTACCCCCTTTTTTTCTTGTTACTCTTTCTGTTTCCTCCGTATCATACAGTTTATGCTCAACGAGAAGAGATGACTACAGATACAAGTACAGGAGAGGAACTGACTCCTGACTTAACGCAACAGCAACAGCAAGGACTAGCAGGACAAAAGCATCAGCAACCAGCAGTTATTCTCACATTTGACGATAACTATCGCGGTCAATATGAGCACGCCAAGCCGATAATGGAGAGATATGGAGCAAATGGAACATTCTTTGTAAGTTGCATGGCTGGATTTACGATGACCTGGGACCAGGTACGTGATCTCTACAACTCTGGATTTGATATACAGTCTCATGGTCTGATTCATGCCGATCTTACGAAGATCCCACTTAGCGAGGCAGAGAATGAGATACATTTCTCGAAGGATTGCATTGAGGCAAATGTACCTGGTCTGAACATAACGATATTTGCCAATCCCTACGGAAGAGGAGGCAATGTCAAGTCTCTAGTAGATTTTGTCGCCAAGGACTACACGTTCGCTAGAGCAGGATTCTCTGAGACAACATACTTGGGATGTGACGGATGGTATGCTCAAGAGTACAAGGAAGCACCTGATTGTTCGATAACAAATCCAAACGGGACACTCAAATATGCACACAAGTATCAGATGTTTGGCACAAGTCATAATGGATTAGATAATGCACATCGTCATAACACTGCCTTAATACTGGAAGACTTTAAGAGTCTTCTGCATCGTACAATTACTTTCAATGATGATGACGGTACTATCAGGTCATTGCCAATTATTACGTACCATAATATTGCAAATCTAAACGAGACAGAACGTCGCTCGTGGAATTCGACAACGACGCCTGAAACCTTCCTCGCAGAAGTCCAGTATATGCATGATAATGGAATTAGGATGTTATCTATGGCTGACCTACAGTTTGACAATTCGACGCAGAGGTTCCACATACGACAATGATACCTCTGTTTTTATTCATCCCACTTCTTGTCTGGACAAACAATTGGGACAACGGAGATGAACGAACACTTAACTTCGGAGATAGAGACCCAGATGACGATGCAGTAGAATTTACGGGGATTGGAGAGGCAGAAATAACAGGCGATGGATATCTTGTTCTCACAGGAGATGCTCCCCGTTATAGAGTATCCGATCCAAAGTTTGAGAATGTTAACGTAACCTTCTCTGCCAAAAGGATAGACGAAGATCGTGAGTTATCCTATCAGGGCTTTACCGTTGGGGCAAGATCACAGCACTACACAGACGATACCTGTCTTGCCAATACATACTATGGGAGGTTAACTTATGACGGTCGAGTATCATTCGAGAAAGAATTATTCCACAATGAAGGTACGCCTGCTCTCTATCCTCCTACTGAAGAGCAGAAGTTCATCTTTGAAGATGGCGTTCCAGAGGACAGATGGTTTGACATTTCGTTTATTGTTAGGACAGTCGATAATGGAACGGCAGTACTCTTGCAACTCTATGTAGACCATGAGAAGGTTCTAGAGTACAAAGACACAGGCGACTGGAATGTTGTTAATGCCGAGGAGGGAATCTGCGACGACTATCCTCACAATAAGATTATTCTATCGCCAGGCTTTACTTTCATAAGAAATGACGGATTAGGTGAGGCCCAATACAGAGGGTTAACAATTGAGGGACTTCCATAATGGAGTTCTCTGAAGTCTACAACTCACCGATGGATACGATAGCCGAACCAGTCCATAGTTCAAGGCGTTATTCGCTCATTGCGCGAGAACTTGACAGGTTAAGGAAGAACATGACTGTACGCAATGATAAGAAAAGAATGAGATGGAACACTGCTTTCTGGATCATAGTCCCAGGAGTCTGCCTTTTGTTGTCCTATAGACTAATCCAGGAAATATTTCTCATAGACCCACTCCTTGGAATATACGGCTCGATTGTTGGGTTCATGATCTTTACTTCCTTCTTCTTCTCGTACGTCAGGTACAGGGACCCATCGAAAAACAAGATCATGATAAGAGAACCCCTTGTCAGCGTTGTCATTGCCGTCAAGAATGATCCTTACATAATCAGCGATTCCATTAACTCATGCATTTATTCATCATACAAGAATCTGGAGGTCATAGTCGTAAATGACGGAAGTAATGACAACGGCAAGACGGAGAAGGCAATCGATACCATCATGAGTACATCAGAGAGGATAAAGTCAGTTCACCTCATAAAGAACGTTGGTAAGCGCAAAGCAATCAGGGAGGGGATCAGGCAGAAAGCCAGAGGGGAAGTGCTCATCCTCCTTGATTCAGATACAATCGTAGAACGCGATGCAATCGCTCGTCTTGTCGTCTGCATTGTCAATAATGACAGGCTAGGAGCAGTTGTCGGATATTGCAGACCTCTTAACCCTGATGTTAACAAATTGACGAAAGCAGAGGATACCTGGTACCACGGAGCATTTGTGATAGGCAAGGGAATGGAAGCAGCGCTTGGTACTGTCACATGTTGTTCAGGAACATTATCAGCCTACAGGATGGAATCTGTGTTGCCGATACTAGAGGAGTGGGCTAATGATCACTTTCTGGGAGTAGAGTTCAAGCCAGGAGATGACCGACAACTCACGGCAATGGTGCTCAAGCAAGGTTGGAAGACAACCTATTGTGAATCTGCCATCTCTATATCAGAGATACCTACAACATTTCGAAAACTCATCAACCAGCAGATAAGGTGGAAGAAAAGTTGGGTCCGTGTCTTTTGTTATACTGCACCATTCTACTACAAGAACAGAAATCCAATCTCTGCTGTTTATTACTATCTGCAGATGGGGATCTCATTCGTAGCACCATTGATAGCCCTTCGTAATTTGGTAATCATACCGCTTAGCGGAGGCGGATGGGATAGTGCCATTCTCTATATTTCCGGTCTAATAGCACTCTCCCTTCTATTTGGAATTGATTACAAACTCTACAATCCTGGTACGAAGCAGCGTTGGATGTGGCGCATAGGAATTACGCTGCTATCTGTGAATGTGTTGCACTGGCTTCTCTATTACGCATTACTCACGATGAGGAGAACATCATGGCTGACTCGCTAATCATGAAACGACCAAAAATGGCTAAATATACACTAGGTAAAGGGTTCTACGAGAATGGTTTCAAACACTGCAATGAATGCCATAAATTCGTGTACACTACCGACACGCGCTGTTCAGACTGTGGAAATCGTCTCAGGACAAAACCGCATTCCTCTTCTGGGCGAAGGAGATTGTTGGCAGTGGATCCGCCTTCGAGGTACTAGAAGGAGGTGAATAAAAGAGAGAATGGCACAGAAATTAATCCAAAAAGAAACTCAAACCAAGAAACGAAAAGCGCATGCTAATAATCCAAAACCAGTACTGCAATGTACCAAATATTGCAGACAATGTTTGCATTTGGTAAGTATGCACAGATACAATGGATGTGAGGTCATAACAGAAGGTTCAGAATGCGAAGATCACTGGAGATGCGAATGTCAATGTCATCAATGCATCCATAGGACTGAATATACATTGAAGAAATTGCAGGAAGAATTAGATATCGATAACTACGACCGAAAAGAATGATTAGGCGATCTGCCTAATCGAGAAGTTTTTTATTCTAAAGTCCTGCTGATCATATCCTGGAAAACCAAGTAACTGTCCTTCAAAGGCACTGGATTCAAAGCCTCCCTCATCAAATGCTATATTATCATAACCAATAAACGAAGCAGGATCTAGAATGAGTACTGAGCCAGCAAGTGCGGGAGAGCCTATGGGCATCTCTGTGATTGTATGTTTGTTTATTCGGAGGTTCTCAAGTTGTAAGAAACTGAGGATGATGCCATTGTATATTCGGATATGCTGCATTCCTCCCTTCCATTTAAACCAAAGATAACGGAGATTAGTAATACCATAAGGAAAGGCAGTACCAAATCTTAATCTTCTAAATGAGCCATCATCAACCATATGCAGATGTCCTGTTGTGTATAACGCACCTTTGACAGGACATTGGGAATCTGTGGCGATATACGTAGCAGGTCTTACCTGTTTGTCGCTGCTCTTTGCTATGGACTTCCGTTTGTACAATCCGACTACTGGTAACAAGTGGGTCTGGAGGATAGCGTTTACGTTCCTGTCAGTGGGAACGCTGTACTTTCTGCTATACTACAACGTTTGGAGCCTCAGGAAGAACGATTGGCTGACCCGATAACAATGGAGAAGGAGGTGAGAGAGAAAAGCAATGCAAGTTCAAGTAAAACATGATGCAAAGAACAAGTACTGCGGATGTGGACACCTCGCTTCGCAGCATGACATGAATGCAGGCTGGCAGTGCTGCATCACTCCATCCCCAAGGTGGATGGAATAATCGAAACACTGAAGGTAATGAGTTAAGGCACAGGTGGGACAATAATAGTAGTTCTTCAAAACAACAGAGGAGAGTATCTTTTTTGCAACTTCTGCAAACCAACTACTATTATGAGAATGGAAATTACCTATACTACTATCAATGAGTCTATTGTAGAAAAGAACCATTGGTATTATAGTTGGGAACATCATAGCAGCCATACCCGCAGTATGGCCAGTAATATGGCCATATTATTGCAAATATGATAATGCTGCTGGACTATAGTAAAATATCATCATAGAAGACATCATAGTGTCATACTGCCAGATCGCTATGAACCAAGTAAATACAGAGATTGATACTACTACAATAATTATTATGGATGAAGTCGTGTACATAATGCTAATATTGTTAGTAGGCTGATTACTCAAATTCATTTATAAGTCAGTAGTTTTCATCGGCCGCTCCATTCAAATGGAATATGTTTACTTGATCTACCTTTTCTTTTCCATTTGAATCCTATTACAGTTTAATCCAATTTATCCCAACGTATTCAACATCATTTCCCGTTTACCTTCATTTGTATGTGGCTTACGCTTGTTAGAATTGGTATCGCTATGAAGATAGATGTCTTTAATTTCTACGTCATCTAGCAGAATATCGATAATCCTCGTATAATCAACTTCCGCCAAATTTGAGTTGTCTGACATTCTTATGGTATCTATTGCTTCCATTTTCCAATAACTATTTGCTGCTTTTTCAGCTATTTTCTGAATACTGATTATGACCTTGCCAAATGATGACAGCATGTACTTTCTTCTCTGCCTTCTAATCAATCCGGCTAAAACTAAATCCTTGATCCTATTGTAGTACTGTCTTCTTGATAATCCCAGCTCTACAATAAGAGGTTGTGATTGTACTTCTTGAGCCTCTACAAGAGCTCTTAGAAGCTTTTGCGTTTTTTGGTCAGACAATACCTTGAGGACGTTTGATATTGAGACGTTCTTTGACATGATTCATCTTCATGCAAAGGAGCTTTAATTGATTGCGTGGTATATTAATAGACTTTTTGGGGTTTATTGTAAAAGGCCCATAAAAATGTCATTTCCGAATTGATTATCGAACAATTGCAAATGGTCCCCGAAAAATATCTTTCTTAATCAAATCAATATTAAAATTGTCTCTGTAATAGTTGTTTATTACTTTATGTCGAAGTTGCTGATAATATTGTCAGCAACTTCCTCATGCATGCAAACGGATCATATTTATTGTCAGAAGAGGCTTTGTCTTAAAGCCATTTATTTCCCTGGATCATGAAATATTTCATTCTTATTCTAGCGTCTGCTCAAGACGCCGCGTGAGACAGACAATAGATATTGTACTATTAGCGGTTTCCATATGTCAAAATCCCCTCAAAATGCGCATTCTAAGGTTGCTCGCCATATCACCTAACGAGCGAATAAATTAACACCGATGGTCTCGAATTATTTTGTTATTCAGTTGTTGGTAGCTTTTGTCTTTAGGTAGCAACCTCGGTTATTATCTTCTCTGACTCTCCTGTATTCCTGATCTACCTTCATTGCCGCAGTCAAAATCTTACTTTTGGTGAATTTCGATGATTGTAAGAAAATCCTCGTGTCTTTGGGCAGACAGTGACCCCCAATCCCATTTCTTGGCTCGAGGATTTCTACGTTCCATTTGGAGTTCAATGCATCGCGTAATTCTGGAAAATTAATGTTACTAGCGTGGCAATATAGATAAAGATCCTCCGCAAACGCAATCTGAAGAAATCTGTGAGCGTTTTCAACAAATTTGGTTACTTCAGATATTTCTATTTCGGGTACCGTGTGCAGTGGTATGCCTAACGAAGGAAATATCGGACCAGTCCGGTCACTTCCTTTGATTGTTTTTGAGGCGTATGATAATACCCTGTTCATATCTGTTGTTGACCGAGTACCATTTTGAGAATTGAAAGCCTCACGTCGGTAGACGTCACTCCTGTGTTGAAAATTATCACAGCTTACGCTCAGAGCACCGCAGTGATTTTTGCCGTTAGTGGGGTTTGTACCGCTGACACCTACTTCGATATCGCCATTGCGACCATTGTAAAACTTTGCAGCCATTCGCAGACAACAGTCACAAACTCCCCCAGCAACCCGCAACTGGTTAACACCATGTAGCTCTTGTTCTGAAGCATACCATCTGTGAGGCACGTGAGCCACGTGCAACCGGTGTTTGACCAATCCAAAGACTCTCCTTGACGTGCCTCTAGGAACTGTACTCTCTATGGAAATCAGAGCGCCCTTCGAGGCCTCCCTACCGATCTTCCTAACGACGGAGAACAGGCTTTCTGTCTGTGGCTTGAATATATTATCCACCCTGTGCGTTGGAACGCAAAGAATGTATACGCCAAACCCATCTAAGTCACTGGCTTGCTTTATACCGGCGATCTTTGCCTTGTCTGTGGCCTTCTGATTAATATCAAACCCATACGCATCAAAACCCTTCTGTTTTACATACTTTGCTACCGGCAGCCCAACCTGTCCAAGGCCCACAACCAGGACTTTGTTCCATTTTATAATATCCGATTCTTCCTCGACGTGTCCAAGAAGAGTCTTATTTTCTAGGCATTTTTCTATTTGCATATATTTTCCCCTCAGTTAAACGACTTTTACTGTGAGTATTTGTATAGATTAAGGTTGTTGGTATCAAATAGTTTGCCATGCGATATTAAAGTGAAAAACGGTTGGATGTGTTTACTGCCAAGTAGGGAATCTGCCGAGCCAATAGTTTGTATTAAAATTCACTCTTTAGACAAAATAATACTTGAGTTACGTGAGAAATATTCATAATATCCAGAGATGGTAACTTTGGACGGAATATTTCTGGCATTTAGAATTGGCACTGAGATTTTACTCATTTTACAAAATATTAATCATATTTCACCATTTCTTACCGTAAACGATATTTGCTGAGAATATGAAAATATGCTCGAGTATTAGACAATACCATGTTTATTTTCGGGTTAAATGTAACCTGGGAGAGTGCCGTATTATACATGGGAGGCCTGATGGCATTATCATTGCTGTTTGGAATCGATTACAAACTGTATAATCCAGATTCGGGAAACAGGTGGATGTGGAGGATTGCAATAACGTTATTGTCTGTAAATTGCTTGTACTGGCTGCTGTGCTATGCATTACTAACGTACGTGCCCGCTCTGGTTTATCTTGCTCCAGCCTTTTCATTGCCTTCCTCTCTGCAGTTGACTTCAAATTTCTCAATCCCAACTCCGGTAACAGATAGTTACATAGGCTGTTGTTGGCGCCTTTAAGCGTCAATATGTTAAATTTATTATTGTAGTATCCTATAATTACGATTAAACGTAATTCGTGGCCGTGGCTGGGTCTTGGTTAATCTCACAAGAAATAACCCAAACTCCTTGGAAAAGTCCTTCACACTAATATTTACAGAGATCTGTGTATTCTTGCATTTTTTAACCAGCTAGGTATATGACAAAGATAACATTAAAATAAATTAATGTTTGAGGTATGTCCAAACTGTAGAAGAGAAACTCCAATTTCTTCGTACAGGTACAAAATAGACGAACACATTTCGTACTTCTTAGTCAAGTGCAACACGTGCGGAGATCTTTGGCAACATGAGTGGGTATTGCCTCATTCATATACTAAAAAGCTCAAAGACAGGGAAATTACAAAAATATCCCGTCACAAGGAAAACTTTGTCAGAGTAATTGGTAATAGCAGACGCATAAGATCGGTCGGATCAGTGCCATGCTATTGATAATGCTTACCTTAACACCGCTAAAGCTTGCTCCATCAACACATCCTCAATTAGTGATGGCTCAACCATCACCTTTTGCTGAATCGTCTCCATTTCTATCCTCAGTGACAAATATATCCTCTTCAACTGGCTGAAAATACTACCGCATCTGCTGCTGAACTTGGCCTCTTGAGAGTGGGCATATTTATCTTTGGAATCGATAATGATACAGGCAATATTATGACTTACGTAACAGCCAACAACATGACAAAAGCTGTTGCAGAAGCTGCTTCTGTTCTTGACAGAGCACACAATGCAACAGATGGGATCGGAGAAGTGTACTATTCCTTTCCAGAGATTTCCACGAAAGTAGGTGACAAGTTCGAGGCATGTGCTTTAAAGGTAAATGACCAATCTATTCAGTGCACTTCAGGTTTTAAATCGCCCGCAAACAGAACAGAGACGGCTAAATTACTAATCGTGGCTCAACAAGGTTAACGACATAGATTAATAGATGTGTTAGAAAATTAGGGCAAATACATGGAACTCTTTAAAAAAAGGGGCGGCACTAATACCCTAAAATTATGATAAGTAAGGGATACTGCCTGTAGTATTGTAGCGAGAAACAAATGAGGATTCTTTAGTTAAAAAGGAACTGAAAAAAATGCGAAAAGTTGTCTATATCTATGGATAAGCCCCTGTATTTACGATAACGAATTCTTGAAGGTGGTAAAGTCAGAGTTATGATAGTGGCAACCATGATAGGACTAGTTGGAGGGTGTGGACCAATTTCCTCTGGAACTTGCTGATCTATAAAGCAAGAACGTAATACGGTTCTGATGTCTAGCATTAATGACCCTTTAAAACCTATCACAAAAAATGGTACTAAACTTTTTGAATTCTTGTTAGTAAAAATCAAATTTACCTAACTTACGTTCTGAGGTTAGATTGTTTTTTGACTCACAAATAATCGTAGTACTTTTGTGGGTACAAAAAGTGCTGCACAATTACTTCGATCCCGAAGCCAATTCGTTCTATCTGCGCGTAGGATAATGCACTCTGTAGATTATTAGAAGCTATTCTTGTTTGTTAGTCCGCTTATTACTGGTCCGACAAGAGTATGAATATTCTATCGACTGATTTCCTTAGATTCTAAAATCTAGATATACGAAATAGTTTATCCTATTACATCATCAAGGTCATAATCCCCATAATCATTTCGATGCATCTGAAATAACCAATATAAGATACTTCATCTATTTCGAAGACTCATTTATTGCTAGATAATTACAATATACAGAACTCACAGATTTAAGTTAGTACTAAATTATAAAACATCCGTGATTACTAGAGTTTCATTTGGAGGTACGTATGGGTTTCCAATTGTCTAGGCAAATGTACATTAACGGCCAAAAATTGTTCCCTATAATTTCGATCGTAATAATGCTCTTCCTCCCTCTTTCATTAAACCAGAGTGCAACCGTTCATGCTACACTTGAATCCACCTTGATTGGTAATAGATATAACATCCCACTTGCTATTCCGTTTGAAATAAACCATGGATTCGATTCCGCCAATGATGAAGAACTAATCAACCAGGAATTTGACCGTGTGATTTCAGATTCACCAATAAGATCCAAGGAATCTGACGATGGTGCATCCATATTTGCAACATGCGATAAATTACCAGTTTCTTCTCCAACTGCAAACGGTAACGACGGTGGTGACGGCGGTAACGATGGTGACGGCGAAGATGTAAATGACAACGGCGATAACGGCAACGACCGAGGAAACGACGCCCGAGAACAAGCCAACGAGATAAGAGAAAGAGCAAGAAACTAAACTAGCTAAACCCACTTCTTTTTTTGATTTCTAAGCATAGCTTCAATTATTGTTATATCCAATCAATAGGATAAAGACCAGACGTCTATGAAATTGCCTACGACTAAAGACTCATGAGTCCCCAAAATGAGAGTGGATATGTGTATGCAACAATAGTATTAGAACAGTACCGTGTTTCTAATGTTTGTTGAGTCGTCAAAGACGACTTTGGTTTTCTATTGTTTAGT
>JAATVS010000515.1 GCA_014523695.1 Nitrososphaerales archaeon TH5895 | reverse complement strand
TCAAAATATTGATTCACAAATTCAACGTGACGAAAATAGCGCAACATTTGTTGGGGTTCAGCAATAGAAGAGTAACCCTTATCTTTTCATTTTTGACAGCAGATGGTAATCTTTAGTTAGTAACCTGAAGAGATCGGCGTTCATATGATTGAATCTAAATTCTATTTCTTTGAGGTACGTTCGGGATCCCAAACTACTATCATGTCTTGGATTAACTCCAGAATCCTTCAATGCCGTTGGTATCTTCACGTACTGATCTTGTATAAAATTAATGAATGACCCCAGCATGTCATACGCTTACATCCTTGTTTGATATCTGGTATATGATAGCATTGCTCCGTGCGGTATCTCCTATTTTCACTAAACGAACGGCATATACTTCTCAATACTCGTTCAAACTGATTCATCAGAAGATAGAAATAAAGCCCTTGGGGTTTATCTTAAGACCTTGAGTCTACCGTGGTCAGCTATCTCTTTCCCCCCTTCCCCTGCGCTGTCTAGCTCACAAGCATTCCCGACTCCAGAGTTAGCAGTGTTGTTCAGGACCAACAAAGTTAACTACGGTGTAACTTTCATCGAACTCTGGAACCTATTGTACCAATAGAATGCACCGGCCAGAATAATATAGTCAGTCATGTAAAAAAGATCCCATGTCCACATCCCACTAGTTTGCCCTTGTACGAAATTATGCATAAATCCTTCGTCAGCAATAGCATTCGTAAGCAAAGAAAGTGAGAAAAGTATCCATGGTATGAATTCAAAATAGTCTTTTCGACTTGCAGTGAGGATGATAACGGATGGTATAATAAAGATCAAATCCAGAACAACGTACAAGACTGAAAGTGCAAGGTCAATGAAACCCGTTCTAGTTTCCCCTATCAGTATCTCCTCTGCTGCCGCTAGGAATTCCGATGAGAATAACAGATTATAGGTAATTGATAAGCCACAAATAGTAATTACTACTATGATAGTCACTGCATGAATCTGAGTGCGATGCACCAATCTGAGGACACTAAAAAGATGCAAGGACAAAAATACATATCCTATGATCCAGTAAACATCTGCAAACGAGACCACAAATGTTTGTTCCTCTTCGAAAAGATAAACAAAGTGTCCATATGCAAGCGTCAAGTCAGCCAAAAACCATCCAATTATTCCTAATGTCAAGAAGAGTAATGATTGACCATGTATTCCGTGAATACCATATCGATAAACTGTAATGACTCCAAAAACGCTAGCAATACATGCTGTCACGTTCAATGATACAACAGTTATAGAATAGAACTGGCTTGGAAAATATGATACCAAGGATATCACAACCACATTTGCAGTCACGATAGACAAGCCTAAGATTATGGTGAACCTAATCAACACGCTCTTACGCTGGTGAGATGGAATGTGTTTATGCATCGGGAATGCTTCACCTTGATTTTTTGAAGTATTTAAACTGAATTTGAAAAAATCAATGAGGGGAGGGAGATGTATCGAGCAGGATGTATGTAATATGTAGAATCGATTGGTTGATTATTTGCAAGTACTAGTTGAATCAGTAACGACATGATCTGCAGGAGCAGAAGAACTTGACCACCGGTACTTGTCTCAAATCTCGGAAAAATACCACACGTATTCAGCTGATGTGCTCCTGTATATCTGTACGAAATGTTGATAAATATCAATAATGTTTATTTCTTGAATTCTAAAAGTTACTTTCGTTTGTCTGTCCAACACCTCCTTCTCTCTGATAATGGTGATTATGATATGCTCCTCAGCCAAGAAATACTATTGATGATGTTTCAACTAGTCCATTCTCCGCCAACCTCTTCCAACTAATTCTTCTTTTTCACTTCTCCTGTTCCATTGCCTACACGAGTTGAAATGATAACATGTAGGTTATACAACATGCAATAAAAGAATCAGTGCAAAAGTACGAGTTTTTCCCCGTTAACATTTAAGTGTGACTAATTTACGGTTTTATTATGAGAAACACAGATAAGACCTGCATTGCTCCTAATGATAAGCATGTCTATCTCAAAAATGGGAGTTTCATCCGTGATCTTGATGATAATAGCAGTTGCAGCTCTAGCATACAGCAAAAGTATTGACGTAAGCGCGATTCCAGAACAAGCTCTGGTAATAAATCTAGATAATTCCTCACTTATGGTTCAAGGGGCTGATGGTGCAGACGGAGTAAAGGGAGCTGATGGTGCAGACGGAGTAAAGGGAGCTGATGGTGCAGACGGAGCTGATGGGCAGAGTTCGGTAGAAGAGATATTCGTTCCTTAAGTAGCGAATGATATTTAACAGTAGCCTACTATTATTATTTCCAATCTGTTCCGTACCTTGTCATGAAGACTGAGCAGATTATCACGATCAAGATCCAGCTTTGATTTAATCGTAGTATTTCGTTATATACTAGAGGATAGGGTGTGTAGATCTCTGGTAAGAAGAGAGAAAGCGGACTGAGGAATGTATCTCCATAGGCTATTATGCTTCTCCCTTCATTCAAAACGGATGGCGTAGTTGTATCCAATTATGTTGTACCCATTGAGATTTTGTGCTACATTACTTGCAAAGAAATGAACGGCATCGGCGAGATTTCAATATCTGATAGGCAAAGATATATGTTAACTGAGAAATATTATACATATCGTAGGCAATTTAAAAAAAGCAGTGTATTAACAAACAGTATTTGAATAAGGTAGCCATACGATCCACTTCAAACATTACATTCAATTTATTCCCGTCCTCTGTGGAGTTATACCACGACCTCTTTAAGCAAGGACGCCTCATCCTAAGTGAAACAATTCATTCATTTTAGATCACAAAGTTGCCCAGTAGTTTGTTTACTCTTATTCTTACAGTGTGATACTTGTATGTGGTACAATGCAGAAACACACGACATCTGAGCTAAATAATATGGTACATCAGTGCCTGCTGCGACAATCCTAAACTGGTATCAAGAGAAAAAAAATTCTAATCTTCTCTCATGCTTAACCTTTCCTTAAGCGAATCAGCGATTGATTCTTGTGTCTCTGAATCCTTGTCGTCTGATCCGTTTGTTGAGGATATATTCGAGGAATTTGAAGCTATGGTTTCACAATTTCCATTGATACATTCAGTCTTTTCGCAAGGTCCTGCACCGGTGCAAGTGATTGAAGTGCTCTTGTCCTCTGCAAGGATCTCTTCCTGGCCCATCGTTGTTATTCCCACGTAAATAGCCAATATGCACAATACAATTGCAACATCGTTGGTAGTCGTTGTCCTTTTTGGCTCTAACTTGTACATGTAATACCAATGTCACTACAAGATATTTACGTTAAATCATATCCTTCCTGTAGATTAAGACCATTGTTTTTATGAGTCCAAATATTTAGACAATTGTTACTGTATTACTACGACGGATCGCAGTACTATTAACTTTCATGTTGTTGAATTACTTGATTAATGCACCTAATAATAAGCAGGGATTAAATAGCATATATAGAACTTGATAATAGCTCCAATCCACAATATTCTCCATATACGGATATGATTTACCTTCTGACATTCTTCAGTTCACAAAGGCTAATTCGCAAAGATGTCTTGGTGACACTGACACTACACCAGCTTGTCATCATCATTTCTTCTTTTCAGACCATAATCCTTTTTTAGCATGTGTCATTATCAACGGCATGGCGGGAGAGAAAAATGAACTTACCATTTGAAGTGTCATATTCAGAAAAACCCAGTAAGCAATCGAAAGGAATGAAGAGACTCGCGGTCATTGTAAAGCCTGAGAAGCTTGACTCAATGATATCGTCGCTAAGGGAATTGGGTCTGGAAGCGACAATTTATGATGTAAGAGGGGCGGGAAAAGAAAAGCAAAGGGTTGCTTCGGGTAGGGGAAGTGGGACCTCTGATCTTGGTTATACTACAAGAAAAGTTGTTGCCACTGTTGTGAAATCTGATGATGTCGATCCGGTTGTAGAAAAAATGAAGACAGCCTTAGCCGGAGATAAAGCAGTTGTCATGATATCACAAGTTGATGACCTTGTAATGCTTTGACTTTGAGACAGGTTCTCAAGTAGAGCAGAATGAAGACTATTCAATTTAATGACAGCATATTTTTTTCTGTTGGATTCTCTCTCAAAGTAATTTGATACCATTTAGCCCTCGTATAGCAGTTATGTTACCATTACTGGATTCTTTTGAATGATTTTCCAATTCCCACGCAATGGGTAAGATATCATTATTAGAATATGGGCCTATTATTCGTTGAATTACCAACGCCTTCAAAACCACCATTCTTGGGTTGAGGGCCAGTGCGGTTAATTATCCAACCCATCATGGTCAATGGTAATAAAATACTCGAAGACATTTCATTCATCATACCAACGCTTCTTACGGTGTTCAAATTCGAAAAAGATACGGTCATCATCGATAAGCCTGTATCTGAGATTCCCAAACATTTGTTTGACGGAAAAAGAAATCAATACCTGTCTGATCATTTACTCTCATGGTTACAGCAAACTCTAAAGCCATCAAATGGTACAAAGCTGTTGGCCGTTTGCTCTTTCGACGCATACTTCGGGAATTACAATTTCTGTTTCGGTGAGGCCATTATCGGTGGAAAGGTAGCAGCTGTATATCTTCAAAGACTGTTACCTCAAGATGGTAATGGTGACAACAAAGTACTAAGCCTCTTGCAGGATCGCCTCATCAAGGAAGCAATACATGAACTCGGCCATACTTTTGGATTGCGTCACTGTCCTCTTGGTTCGTGTATTATGTACAAGAGTAAGACCATTTTGGACACGGACATTAAGAGAAGGGAATTCTGTAAAATATGTATACGTACACTTGCCAATTCAATTGGGTCTCATTTGAAGTGATTATGCAATCCATAGGCCATACAAATGTGCACACACCGGCAAAAAGAATTCATGATAATTAATCTGGTAACACTGAAGCTATCTTAGCTGTCCCTGTACATCTGAACCTACAAACTTTAAAAAACCCACTTGCTGGAGCTTGCTCTCTTCCCAGTAATTGTGTTGAGCTTTGGGAACGTTGTGGCTGTCGATATTGTTGCATCTGTGGTTGTGCGTATCGTTTTTCTGCTACTGCCACCGTCTCTCAATTCTTTGTAGAATCCAACAATCTTCGAATCTCGTTAGTGTGTAGTTGAACTGCTACCATCCATTGTTTAGCCTATGAATCTCGAGATGGGCTGAATTGCTGCGATCATTTCAATCGATGCCCTTAACACAATGACTATTAGTTAGTTCATTTCGGTAATACATCCTGGAATTTTGATCTCTAAGACCGCAGTACAAAGCCCAGAGTGAAGTTCCAATAGGCGAAAAAAATTATACTCAGCGTGGCGCCGCATACATTGGTCAAATTTTGATTCGTATATATGCAAACTTAATCTAGTACTGACTGCTACTACATCACCAATGGTTCATTAGTATTCTTTTCGCAGTGTGTATCAGAACTAGATGAGGTTGTGACTAAGAGCTGGACAATCTCACCCAAGGAAACTGACCAAAAAGCAAAAAGCAAAAAAAGAGGAGATTCTGTACAATATCTGTGACAATAGCTAGGTTTTGAGATACTGGAAGTCATATGAAGACGAAGAGCTGGGCCATATTGCATAGTTTTCGACCATTTGATTTGTTCCATCTGGGAAGGCCACGGTGAACTTGTATACACCGGATGGAACATTGAAGCTGTATGAACCATCAGCGGTTACGAATGAATTTGCTGTATATCCTCCCTCCTTCACTATGGAAGTAATAACCCCCAACTCTTTTTGTGCTATGACCGATGCACCAATTGCAGGCAATCCTGTAGGTCCTAGCACCTTACCTTCAACAGTACCGAAATCAGTGGACGCCTGCGGTACCGCGGAAAATGATTGAGGCGCAGAACTCTGAGGAGACAGCTGTTGCTCTGTAGGATAGGTAATCAAACTCAGACCTTTATGGGCATTGGGTAAGATTCCACCACTTAAAACATATCCAGCTATTGGCAGTACCAACACCAAAGCTACGATTACTGTTAGTACCAGTAGCACATAATTTCTTGTTGTATTTTTATACCTAATGTCGTGTGTTTTACTAATACTTTCCACAGTACGGCTCATATCCTACTCCGTCAAACCTCCTTTTTGGCAGATTTTGGCTTTACTCACCTTTCTAGTCATATGTATTGATTCTGTAAGGTTCCTCTTTTAGTCTAGTCAATCACACTTATGAAAAATAAGTGTAAATAACAATTCGTATCCATTGAAAATGATCGCTAAATTCATACGATTATTATTTAAGAGCTGTTCTTCTCAGATTAGAGGCTAACATTAAATCATAATGTGTACCATAATCTTCTTTAGCATGGATGATCGCGCTCTATTTACTACATGTAAAGATCAAAAATGTTCTGTTCTGTTCGCACCAGTTGATCCAGATACTTCAAACTGATGAAATCAGAATTTGGTAAAGAATAATCATTATCGACAGATCTTATAGCTGTGTATCAGCTCAGTATTAAAGATCTATCGAATTTATGTTGTAAACATTCGCTCGGGTAAAGCTTCATTAATTCCACGTGGTCAAGCCCGGATGGCTCTAATTAACACTCTTGCTGATCCTGCTGCTCCTTTAGGTGCGGCAACGGTAATACTGTTTAACCTTGACGAGTCTTAGATGAAGACCGCTGTCTTATTGGTTACAGTTCTGTTGGTTCTATCAGTTATCAGCTAAAACGGGCCACTCTTGGGATAGAATGTCATGTATACGAGATAATCCACAATCTGTAGACAAGTCTTCTAATGTTTATAAAGTTGTATACATTCACCCCGATGTATACAGCCGTTCAATTAGCTTTCACGCTCAACCCAATTGAACACTATAATTGAACTAATATATCGTTCAGAATAGTATCGGTTTACCTTATGTACCCTAATAAAAGGTCGTTCAGAACGTTCAATGACGTTATATAGTACTATAACAATATTATATAACATGTCCCTAAGATTATTCAATCGAGTTACGGAGCAAGATTTCTCGACCTTGTGTCGATTAGCAGTATATCTAAGCAAGAATATACCTTCGCCTCTGCTAATATGACAAGCTACAATAATTCTGAATCAGCGAGTCGGAACTGCCTCCGTGCTGGTTGCCTAACGTAATCGAGATCTTTCTTGCGAACATCTCTTATATTCTTCATTCTAAAGCGCTCTCAGTGCATCCACTGGAAGATAGCGTGATGCTTTCCAGGCCGGATAAATTCCAGCCATGATGCTCAAACCGACTGAAATAAACCAGACCCTTATCATATCTGCTCCAAGATATACAGGGGTAAGCGATTCAGGTTCTTCAGTCTGTTGTTCCCCTATTACTTCGTCACCATTGGCAGCGCTATTAGAACTTGCAGCACCACCACTACCTGTCGTAGCGCTTTCACTCTCTGCATCCCCACCTCCGCCGCCGCCTCCTGGACTTGCACTGGCAAGTAGGTACCCCATTCCTATGCCTGCTACTAGGCCTAATGAAGCTCCTATGATCCCGATAAGCAGTGCTTCAAAAAGAAATAGTCCAAGGATCGTAGTGTTCTTGGCGCCAATGGCCTTCAATGTCCCTATTTCTCGGATTCTTTCGACAACAGATGTATAGAGTGTAGTGATAATACCAACAGCACCAACTACCAGTGAAATAATAGCGATACTTGCAAGGAATGCATTTATTCCACCAGTGAATTCTTCAATAGTCTTAAGAATGTTTTGTACAGTAGTTATCCCTATGTCGTTACCGTACAAAGTCCTTATCTCTTCTTCAACCGCATCGACATAATCTGTTGATGTGGCAGCTACAAATAACGAATCGTATTTACCTGCACGTTGAAGCAGGTCGTCGCCTGGTTGCAAGCCAATGACAACAGCATTGTCAACTGTAGGGTTTCCGGTAGACTCGATTATCCCTCGCACTACAAAGCTCTTCGACTCCTCTTTTGCTTCCCCGGTATCTGGATCAACAAATGAATAGGCTAGTCTTACGCTTTGTCCTAAGTTAATAAAAGCAGTTGATTCACCTGGAGGAAATGCTATATCCTCAGCCACCAGGATCGCCGTTGGATCATTTGCTGATGGAAGTGTTGAGCCCTCCATAAGCTCGAGTGTGGGAGATATGACAAAGAGTTGGCTTGGATCCATTGACAAAACGGAGAAGGATTTGGATTCACTACCAGATTGAATTGAAATATCGCCTTGATAAGAAGGGATCACCAGACTGACGAAGGGAAGGGAACGAATTCGCGACTCTACTGCTGCATTTAAAGTAATCTTTGCAGAAGGAGGAGGTGCCACACTCCCTATTCCTCCGCCACCATCATCTTGATCCTGCTGTACACTCGAGACAAATAGAATATTTGGAGCAAGATTTGCGAATTGTTTGTTGAAAAAGTCACTGAAGCCTGCACCAAATGCGTTCACCGCTACCAGAAGACTGCTTCCTACTAGTACCATCAAAATTGTAAGGGCTGACCGAACTTTCCTTTCTCTAATGGCACCCAGAGAAAGACCGAATATTTCCTTTATGTTCAATCTTAAATTTCTTTGTCTCCTCACGTATAATAGGATAGTTCCTCGCATGGAAAGAACAGTCATGATTGGTTAGGCATTCAGAAGGTCGAAAATATGGAAGTATCAGTTAGAGATGTGCAAATTAAGTATCTCTTTCTTTGTCAGGTAGACGCTCATCATCCCCACCCTGAATCTCAAATTTGGCAACAATGGGTCTTAAACAGTGGATCTGCAGAATATATGAAGAGAAATTTAAGTGATTTACGGAAAAATTTACCCTACCACAACGTAAGAAAGACCTAAATTCAGCTGATCTTATTCGAAGACTATGTTAGAGAGCAAAATCAAAGTACTTTTGTCGACAATTCCTATCGCGTTACTTGGTGCTGTGATGGTGTTGGGGGTCCAATCCACGGCTCTACCAGCATTAGCTCAGCCTGCTCAAGAGACATTTTTCGAGTCAGGTGTCCGTACGGCGAATGAAACACAGGCAGGCGGCGGAGAAGCAGCGGCAGCATCAACAGGTCCAGGCGCAGCTACACAAAATGGATCACAAGAGAGAGCAGTAACAGGAGGAGGCGGAGGAGCAGCGGCAGCTGGAGCAGCTTTGTTACAACAAGGACAGATATCATCTTCACCAAGCGATGTGCCAGGAAGAGATGATACACAGGCGGTAGTAATCGTACCTCCTAGAGATGACAACGCAGTGCTATCAGGCATATTGACATATCAGGCTAGCAGACCAGTAGATCTATTTGTATGGAACAACGTTGAACTCGAGAATACTACCTCAATCCCTGAAGAATTCGGCGACCTTGACGACATTGTGAATGTTGGTGGAAAGACTTTTGCCTTGGCTGAAGTTGGTTCAGGAAATTCCGCATCAGTTCCGTTCACCGGTAATGCTGTTGAAGTAGTTGGTGAGGACGAACCATTCATTGTGACCTACTCTCTTAACGCATTTCCAGCACTAGCAAACCTCGTTAGCGACATTCAAAGTCTGAACTCCTTTAATGCCACAGCCGCAGAAGAGGGAGACGATACAGGCAATGACGACAATGACGACGAAGGATAGTGAATCGCTGGTAAAAGGAGTTAGTTGAGTCACTAGACCGGTTATTAACGCCACCTTTTCTTTTTTGTTGCCCTGGCATCAAGTTCAATTTAGCTCTTTTCTCTTTTAGCGCATATGATATGCGGTCGATAGTTTATGCGCAATTAAGGATCTTCATTGAAATTGGATCTTGATGTTGCTCAAAGCGTAGCATTCATCTACATTAATTTCCTGCAAAAGCACATCAGGGCTCTTAGTGATGTGTCACATTTTCTTTATCTAGTCATGCAACTCTTCATAGAATTGAGTAAAAAGCTTAAAATATACCTCAAATATTGATAGGAGCAATGTCAAATGAAAAGAGCTACAACAAAATAACAACCTCGATAGCAGCAGCGTTGATGATTGTGATGACCGTTTCGGTAGGTTTTCAACTTGCTCAACCAGCAATGGCTCAGAATATGACTCAAGAAGCTGGTCAAGCAGCAGACAATGCAACTGGCAACCAAACAGGTAATCAATCAGGTGGTCCATTAGAGCAGCTAGGTGAAATGCTAGGCTTTGGTGGCGGCAATCAGTCATAGAAGCGTTATCTGCGTTTTTATTTGTGTTTAAACAAACCGGAACCAGTAACGATCTCTTTTTTTTAGTCTATGCAATGTGCAAAGACTGATGACAGACACACGCGATAGACAATTTAAGAAAGTTTGATAGTTTGTATGAATTTGTCTTGAGCCTTTTCCTAGTCCAAAATTATATTAAGACAAAATGCGAATACTATCTAGAGGAGATAGAGGATAGTAAAATACGAAGAATTTGAAGGATCATCTCATGAAACACAAAATCCACCACCATCATCTACGCCATCGTTGCCGTCATCTTCAGCGTCAGCGCCCGGATCACAACGAAAGCAGAGATCATCTGGCACCGATAACACCCATTTGAATATTGCCGATCAAGAACGTCAACAGTACTATGCGGATAAACTGCTAAGAGTAGAAGGCTTTAACGATGCATTTGAACTCGTAAAGCTAGGAGTTGAACAAAAATTCAAGATGCACAGGGCAGGACTTTGTCTGGTTTTACAAGGGCTGCCTGGCAATCTCGGGGCCTACCATGTATTAGGCTCTAACATGATCATTGTAAACAAGCGGATATTAGGTCTCATCAAGACGAACAAATCTACCGAGCAATACAATTCATTCATATTTACAGTTCTAACACATGAATATCTGCATAGCTTTGGCATCATCGACGAGCTTCGCGTACGATATATGACCTACGAGATATGTAGGTCGCTCTTGGGAGAAAAACATCCTGCAACTATAATGGCAAGATACGAACCTTGGTCTGTATTCCCTGAGTTAGGAGCACTTCAGAACAGCTTTGATCAAAAATTCGAGCTCATAAAGGAATTTGACAAAAGGAGCCAATCATACATATCTTAGTCCTATCTAAACGCAGTCTAGCCTTTATTTTTCGAATGGACTAACCATATAGATATGAGCACCCACAACTCTGGTATCTATCGTTTCTATCAACCCCTATCTATTTACAATTGAGGTATGAAGTTACTCCTACGGCTACGCTGCGTAAAAAATGCTCATGATTGATGAATATGGAGGATATTACGTCATTGAATTATCCGAAACACACTACTTCCTCTCCTGCTGTTCTTCTTTAGTGACCCAATTACCGGTATGTGGTTGCCACAATTTTTACAAGAGTTAGTCTTATCGAGGTTCCATGACAAAATATCATAGCCATATCGTTTTATTGCAACGTGGTTACATTCCGGACAATAGG
>JAATVS010000514.1 GCA_014523695.1 Nitrososphaerales archaeon TH5895 | reverse complement strand
TAATGAGACATCTGAGGGTAATGCAATAGTAGGAGGATTTTATACCCCAACAAACCAGGTAGAAAACGCAGAAGATAATGATGGTGTCTCTCATCCAGGATCTCTTCAATATTATGAACAGGCTTTCGTGAAGGATGGATTCGATATAGTGAGTGAGTATAATTTCACTTATGCTACATGTGACTACTGTCCCGGAGGATTTTGGCCCGACAATAAATCTGGAGAACATACTTTACTAATCTTTAGTACTCAGCAACCACTATTGGCTGCATTAGATAAGTTAGGAAAACTGGTCAAAGATAATGTGTATATCTAGAGATCATGGCTATTGGAAGACCTGGCTTGATTTGCTTCTCTTGTTCTCTCCTTTGTAAATATATTCAGGGTGGAATAGACACATTTTCTTTATTCCCCTCTAATGAAACTAAAGTGTAATATCTGTCCACTAAGCATAAGAAAGTAGTTGCCAATCCACACGCGCCAAGAAGGACTGGAAATACGTCATGCTTTGTCTCATGCGATTATTCTCAGATATTCTTGGCGTGAATGTATCGAATATGTAAAGTCGAAAACTGGGCATGATCTCTCAAAGACAGCATTCTTCAAGATTAAAAAGCGACTTAAATCAGAAGGAAGAGATTGGGTTTTTCGTCTGCGCGATGATCATGATGAATTCTTATCTGAATTCAGACAGTTGTATGAAGAGATGATAGCGTTTCAGAGGGAGTTGTGGGATATCGCAATAGCAAACAAGCAAGAAAATCCAATGGTCAGTGTTAGAGCCATTGATTCATTACATAGGATAACTCTTGATCTTGCCCGCGTCATCGATGAAGCCCCATACCTGGCAGGCAGAAATTCAGGTAACACTTCGCAATATTTATCTCCACCAGTTAAAGATATCTCAGAGATACCAGTTTAACAGGATCAAGGCTGTCAGATCTCAATTTACATGAAGGTTGAAAGAGACCGTTAAGGGTATTCATAATATAAGTGTCAAAAATATGGGGAAAAAGAATAAAGTAGATATCTTCTACTTATTCAGTCCAAGTTAATCACTGCCTTAAGGACAGCAGTAGAAAAAGGGGAAGGAACGTCAGACAAGGAATATATGCAAGATTTGATTCTTCCGATAGTAACAACGTTAATCTTGAAAGTCGTCCCAATGTGTGGGTTCCGAGCCCACCAATGGTCTCATGATTGAAGCAAGATCCGCTGCCGATCTATCAACGTATCCAGTCCCGTGATATGGCAGCACTGTCGCGACCGGTCGATCAAAGGCAAGCCACTGTCTTCGTAACTCAGCATCGTCTACACTAGTATCTATCGGCGGCCGGATCAGGCGCTCCAAACCGGCTTTTGATTGGTCGGCAGAGGTGCCGCTTGCTGAATCGCCTGTAAGAAGCACACCCCCGTATTTAGTTGAATACAATATGATAGAGCCTGCTGTTTGACCAGGAAAAAGTAGTGCCTCAATCCCCCCCCCTAGACAATTTTCTATTCGCCTTGAAAGCCAAGGAATCCATAAGACAATATCCAAGGCGCTTAAAGATGTTTTTTGACTTCGGCATAGACCCTCAACTAGAGTTAAAAAATCAATGTCAAATGTTTTATGATAAGGCGTCAAATAGCCCTAAATGGGCCACTCAATATTTTATGAGGTTCCTGGAACAACAAAAAGACAGGGCAGCCAGAAAAGAAATACAGTACACAACAATTCCTAATTACTATAAATCAGCCAAACTTTTCTGTGTAATGAATGACATAATTCTCAATTGGCAAAAGATTGCTAAGGGTGTCCCATATCAAAAGAAAGCTGCAGATGATAGACCACCGACTTTAAGTGAAATAAAAAAATTGCTTGAATATCCAGACAAGAGAATTAAGCCTATAATACTAACAATGATTTCCTCGGGTATTCGATTGGGGGCATGGGACGAAATGAAATGGAAACATGTTACCCCAATAGAAGACTCTGAAAAAAACGTAATTGCTGCCAAGCTCCTCGCACAAACTGATGAGCAGTATCACTATTACTTCGTTTGTTTCATGTAAAAAACTAATCCAGAAAATGTCATGATAATGTATATAGTCTTCCTTCCATAACCTCAGTAACATTTTTGACAATTCTCTTGTATATTTCATGGTGTTCAGTGTGAACGGGGTACAATGTACGAGCATTGATCTCATCTACAATCTGTAATAGATCTTTACTTCTTGCATGTCCTGAGCAATGGCATTGAAATTTATACATTCCAAAATGATCCATCCACGCATTTATTCTTTCTTGAGAGACTTCTTGTTCTTCGTTGTATGGTTCACTAGCTGAATGTATGTATCTGGCACCAGGTTCTGGTTTCATATCTATTAACGCAGTAAAGCTATAAAATCCCATTGCACACAAAACTTTGCTATCCGAAGAGGATGGATTTCTGAAACGTGGTCGAGAAGGCATGTTGGTCATAACCGATGTCAGAATCGCTTTTGTAACAAAGACTAACATGCTATATAGGAATCATGATACATATTCCCTTGAACAGCTGAAGAGATTTGAGACCGGAGACTACGACTTCCATCCTTTAGTAGGATACAAAATCAAACATTTAGAATACGATCTAGAAAAGAGCGTCAATAATCTATCATTTCCGTTTAACCAAGTCGTATCTATTGCTCAGGAAAAAAAGCGCTGGGGCACTAGATTAAAAGTAGTAAAGAAACTGAGTGGCGTCAATATGTTAAAGACCTACAAATTCGCAGTCGCAAAGGGATGGGTAAAATACCCCGTCAAGGATCCAGTTCAGTTTCAGCATGTTAACTGGATCCCTATCATCAAGCTCTTTGAGAGGTACAAGGGTGTTACTGGAGTATTTCACCGTTAATAGTAAGTATTAAACGGTATTGTTTCTCTTCCTACGATCTGCAAAGCCGGGATGCGAAGGTATTATTCGGAGATGGTACGCTGGATATCTGGATGTCGGTTAGAATTTTACTGATATTGTTGCAGGAATCATATTTAGAGCAACTTGAATAACAAAATAGCCTGACTCAATGATTGTGTGAAAATCCTACGATTGCTAGTAATGACTTGAATCCTCGAAATGTCGTAATCGAGTGACATATTGCTAAATACTGATTTGATTAATATGGTAATCTGATGTGAAATCCTAGTCTCTATTGGCTGGTAGACGGTTGAAGAATTGCAACCGGGCTCCGCTTGTAATTTATTTTTGAAATTAGTCCGATATCTACACTTTGGAAAAAACCACGGGACCGGAACAATGAAATCGTAGCTTCATCTCGCCTCCTTCTTTGGTTAGTTGAATAGAACATCATCTTGAACTGCTATTTGATTCCGTGTCCATTGTAAACGGCCATTTAGTAATAAATGAACTTCATTTAGATTCATGCCTATTACAAGACGGGGATAAACTTTACTTGATACAATGCTGGCAGGTACGGTTTCAGAGCAATTCATTCGTCTTATTTTGAACTCGTATATTAGTAGGAAGACAAATCTCATTACGTCGTCAATTGAGCTATATAATTTATCTGAGACAGGATCCATTATCATGATGATATCTCTCTACCTGGATGGTAGAATGTGAGATCCTAAACTTATTTTCTAACAACGAGTTTATCTCCTGGAGGACCCTCTGCGAACTATTAGTACTAAACACTACTATATGAACTGAAAGAGCATTCATTCCAGAGCTTATACTCCAAATGTGCAAGTCAAATACCCCTGTGACTCCCTTCACACCAAAAAGAGCACTCTTGATTTCTTGCTGA
Organism: Nitrososphaerales archaeon TH5895; assembly: GCA_014523695.1. GTDB lineage: Archaea > Thermoproteota > Nitrososphaeria > Nitrososphaerales > Nitrososphaeraceae > TH5896. Next base: position 4,570 of record JAATVS010000514.1, on the reverse strand, counting down.
GAGATATTAGCAGGAACATTTTCCATCAAGATATGGATTGACTTGTTCAATAATTTCCATGCCCTTGGTACCATAAATATTGCCAAACCGATGCTCACTATTGGATCTGCTAAGAAAAATCCCGTAGCATAAATAATCAGTGAGGCAGCAATCACTCCTCCTGAGCCCAGTGTGTCACTGAGTACTTCTAAATAGGCACCTTGTATATTTAGACTCTCATCATGATGGCTATTTGCATGCTCTCCATTTTTATTGCTGCGTAATTGGTGATGAGAATGATCTCCTTTTAGTATCAACATACTAGAAAGATTGATACCCAATCCGATGGCCGCGACCGTTAGCATTGGGATGCTTTCAACTTCTGTTGGTGCGATAATTCTCAAGTATGCTTCATATAAGATGTAAGCAGAGATGAGTAATAGAATAACGCTATTCGTAAGTGAAGCGAGTATTTCCATTCTATAATATCCGTACGTCCTTTTTTCAGTGGCTGGTCTGCGCGTGAAATTTGTCGCGACCAGAGCTAATCCTACACCACCAGCGTCAGCCAGCATGTGACCTGCATCGGCTATCAAAGCAAGGCTGCCTGTTAAAATTCCAGCTAAAATTTCGACGATTAAATATATCGCAGTTAGGCAGAGTACGATCTTCAGTCTCTTTATTCTTTCCAAGGTTAATTTTTCCCTTAGTGAATCCATTTTTAACCTCTAGTTATCAAGAAAATGTCTGCCTCGGACTAGATAGTTACCTGGTAACGCTATTTATATGGGTTGGTAGACAATTTATCATCCTGTCTGTGCAAATCATGAAGGTCAGACCTGCTCCTCCATATGCATTTAAGGAAGAGAATTCACATAATGATTAAGTGTCTAGCCTGTAATTTGTTAGGTTTTGTCATAAATGCAATGTGCCGTTCGTCGGTATAGTTGCAATGAAGAAAAAACTGTTTCAATACGACAAGTATTAATTTCCTATTATTCTGATCACGTAGACGAATTACTCCAAATAAAAATCTCATGCACTGTAGGAATAAAGAACAATGAGAATTTGTGATGTATAGATAATTTCTATCAACTTATGATATGATATTTATTATCCTTATATTACCTTGGATAGAATAAGAATATATGTTCATACTTTTACCATTCATATCTCATATTATGCAGTAAGTATTATCGGAAAGTCATGATATAATAATTAAATAGGGAGCTTGGCGAAATCCAAATGGAATTAAAATTAGATGGTTACAACTGAATCTATTTCAGGTCTCCTTATTTTGACTTTTGTCCTGTTTTACATTTCCAGCCAATATAATTTACAGCAGGTGTCAGCTGATGGTTTAACACAAGAAAACCTTCCTCCCGTCAGCCTTGGAGATAGAGAAGGGGGCCTGTTCATAAAGATAAATCCTCCAATCTATACCCCAGAGACAAAAGAAGATGCTTATATGCAGTTTAGATTATTTGATGCTAATACGAACGAAACTCTAAGTCACGTAACTTATAATATTACTATTGGTAAGGACGCGATCCCTACTGAGGGGGAAAAACCCCTTGTAAGCGATCTATTTCATACTCATGAGGGAACGTTGACTCTAAAGGTAGAACCTACGAATGGTTCATTGAGTATTTTTGGAAATAGAGATCTGCCTCATGATGCATATATAGCAGATCCTGAAGGGACTATAAACCTAAAGGGACCCGTCTTGCAAGAAGGAGGTTTGTACAGGATTGATGTACAAATACTTGGGGTTGATAATGATCAAAATGTTTTTGCTCCAGAGAAAGCTCCCAGATATGGAACCTATCTAAGTATGGGTGATACTTTTAACTTTGGAGACCTGGATTATGGAGGTCAAACATTTAACACTACTCTTATCTCTTATTATGACAGGATAGACAACTTTATCTTTAATTCAACCAGCGGTGAGTTCTCTTGGTCTATGCCGTTCGATTACAATACTCAGAGACTGGAAGAAAATCCGATACTCGTACACGAAGAAATAAAGCTGCCAAAGAGTCTCTTTGGGAGTAGCACATTCAATGCAACTGTGAATGGACAACCGATATCTGGAAGAAGTCTTGCAATTGATCCATTTACCTCACCAAGCGCTATGGTTCTACATTATTTAGTTGATAAGGATAACATAATAACAATTGCAAACCAGTGGCTACAACGATTACAAGGAATAACATCCTCAACAATAGAAGACAATTCTTCAGCGTCTGTTACCCAAACTGACATCTTTGATGGAGAGAGACAAGGCGAGAAAAGAGGAACTGAAGTAATAGAAGCGGTACCTACATCAATGGCAATAAAAAACAATACGGGAACCAATGATCTAATGGGTACCATGGATTTTACTCTACGAACAAATCAGCCATCACCTATTGTAACAGGCGCCAGCCTTGGAAGCAATGGCACAAGTGATCGGAGCTCTCAGTCAGCCCCAATAGATTCTTCAGATATCATCTCTACGGACCTACTTTCAGACACAGGAGGGATTCAAGCTAGTATTTTATGGTCCCCATCACCGATAAAAATTGGCACAGAATCTTCTGCAAATATTAAATTTACTGATATGTTCACAGGAGGTTCTCTTAATGCAGATGTAATGTATGATTTATCTGTCCTCGATAATAGTAATACTGAAGTAGTGAAGAATGAAGGACTGATCGCAAAGAATTCTCAAGATATGCAGTCACTACTTTTCCCTGCTTCAGGAGAGTACCAAGTGATATTGAGCATTAATGGCTTACAAACGCCCTCAGGACAGCAAGAAGATGATTCATCGCCGATCGACCGAACAAGGAATGGAGTGGCTAGAGGAAGTGTGCTCGTAGCCAAATAGTGCAGAACACCAGATTTATTTTCTATCTTATATCCTAGCGCGAAATTCCTTTAGAACTCTATCTTTTATGACTTGGCACAACAATCATGCTCATGATTATCTGAGTTAGAGACCACTAACATTTATTAAGGAACCTAATAAATAAGAAATGTGTCCAGGCATTTTATTCTAATCGGCCTATTGACCCTTATTGGTTCTTCTGTAATAGTCGTAGGCGTGGTTTCAGGCGTGTATAAAAATTTTATGCTGAATAGTTCGAGTGGCAACAATATGGCTATCAGCAGAGCAAATAGTTCAGATTCCACAATCGGTGGCCATGTACCTGGCTATCCTATCGGGGAGACTTCGGGGACTATTATAGATCCAATTGATCAAGTGACCGATAAGGATTCAGTCATTGATCCAGAAAAATATCTCCGCGAGTTCAACTATGGAAGAGTATCAACGCTTCCTAATGGCACAACGTTGAGAGAATTCACATTAGTAGCATCAGACCAATTAGTCAAAGAAGTATCTCCTGGCGTATCGTATAACGTATGGACATTTAATGGGACAGTTCCGGGTCCAACAATTAGGGCTACTGAAGGAGATATTGTGAGAATAAACTTCGTTAATAACGGATCAATGCCACACTCTCTTCATACCCATGGTATTCATCCTGCTGAAATGGATGGAGTTTTCGAAATGATCTCGCCTGGGGGGAAGTTCACATATGAATTTGTTGCAGAACCGTTTGGTGTTTTTCCGTATCATTGTCATATGACACCATTAGAAGAACATATTGCTCATGGCCTTTATGGGGTCTATATAGTTGATCCCAAAACACCTCGTCCCCCTGCAGACGAGATGGTCATGGTCATGAATGGATACGATACTGATTTTGATACTGAGAATAATTTCTACACTGTGAATGGAATACCATATTACTATATGCACCATCCAATACAAATTGAGAAGGATAAGCCCATAAGAATATATCTAGTAAACATGCTGGAATTTGACCCGCTCAACAATTTTCATCTACACGCAAACATGTTTAATTATTATCCAAGCGGAACAAGCCTGCAACCTGATGAATTAACCGATATAGTTAGTTTGAATCAAGCGGAAAGAGGGATAATGGAGTTTAAATATAAATATCCAGGAAAATATATGTTTCATGCACATAAAACAGAGTTTGCAGAGAAGGGTTGGATGGGTACATTTTTTGTAAATGACAAGAACACAACTCAGAACTCAATTCAGACAGACAATAGTTCCTTTTATGATACCCTCAATAACTCTTTTGTTACTAATACGTCAGAAACTAGCGGAGCCAGAATGTAAATGTTAAGTTACATGAATAGAATTACTGGGAGTGGTTTCCAAGATTGTTAAGTGGAAACAAAAATACTATGGGTGAAAAACATCCTCCGAAAAAGACTCCTCTGATCCTTGCATTCGTCCCGATCGTAGTACTAGCAGGGATGATTATATTCTTGCTTAGTCCGTACGGGCAATCCCTCATAAATACAGGAATCCCATTACCTCTGGTTACTATTGAAAAGGTCGAATTTCATGAGAATCAGATATTGGCATTTATACGTAACACCGGTCCTTTGGAAATAGTTGTATCTCAGGCAGATGTAAATGACCGAATCCAGTCTGCTGCAATAGAACCAGATAGTAAGATCCCAAGGTTAGGTGACGCCAAAGTGACGATTCCGTTTCCTTGGATCC
>JAATVS010000082.1 GCA_014523695.1 Nitrososphaerales archaeon TH5895 | reverse complement strand
GTCTGCAATGACAAAGTTACCACTCATTTCAGATAAATGACGAATCTGAGCGATCTCTGATAATTCTCTACAGTCATTTAGATTGTCTTTAGTAATTTCGGTTATAATCCTAATTGTAACGCCTTTAGCCTTTAAATCGTGATATGCCTTTCTTATCCTATCTTCAGATGAGATTGGGTTCAGCCCACCTTGTGCGACGCAAAGATCGTATTGATTTTCTATAGAGTACAGCACATCCAAGGACTTGTTTACTATATTTTCAGCCCCATACCAGACTTCCGTTTTATGTTCTGGAGATGAGGAAGACAAGTTCAGGTTATTGATGATAGATAAGGTTAATTTATTGATTATTGCCTGATACGGGTACTTTCAGTGCTTGTCGATTTGAACTTATACCCCGTAAAAGCTATTCTCAATTTTAAATGGCGTTCGCATCCTTATATGGACAAGTGTAGGTTTGTATATTATCAGCTGAAAATCAAAAAAAGTTTTGGTTTTTCAACCAATTATAGTTGTTATCTATGTCTTATGGAAATGCCTGCTCTGCTGCTAGTGATACTGCATTTTCGTCGCCCTGAATCTGAGATGCAATGTTTTGACATCCAACATTCTCTGGCAAGAATCCGTTACCACAGTCGTTTGCTTGCGAGATCGCTTGATTCTTTTCATAATGCTTCTTTCCGCCTGCAAAGGCACTATCAGTTGTTGCAAGTGCTGTTGCTCCAACGAGCATGACTGTCATCGCTGCTACTATTACCATGTATTTGGTATTCATTTCTAATAGCAGTGTGAGAATTTAGTTTATTTGCATTAAGCTAATTCAGACGCTGTCATAAATCTGATATTTTTTCTATTAGAACGAGTTAGAAATTAGCGCATTGCCAAACATTCTTCTTCTGACCAAGTTCGCTTGAACAGGATTATCTTCTTTGTACGTGATGGTTCATCCCACCAGCCAACAAGATCACTACATCTGCTGCTGCAGCGAATATCCGCCGAGTACAAGTGCAAGTACAATTTCCAGTCCATTTCAATACTATTTAGTAGTACTTTATGAGCGCCATGGGATATTACTAGATACGAGTTATATTGCTATTAGAAACTACTTATTTTTTAATTGGGTTAGTCTGAGATAACAAAGACCTAAGTCGTATCTGTCGAACCTGCTACTACCTCTGCAGTAGCAAATCTACTTCTACCACCGAATTAATCTTAATCTTTATATTTCTGTCCCCTACTTTTGCATTATTCACAAAAGTTATCAGACCTCCTATTCTCGCAACACCCTCCCCATCTCTGCCTGTGTCGGTAATGTCTCCTGTATACTCTTCTCCTATTTCTACTGTTTTTGAAAAATTACTGCCAGTTGGTCTTCTAGAACTCTCAGTCCTCCGCTCTTCACTCATTAACAACCAATAAAAGATTATGTTTCATGATATATAACTAATGTATTGGTCTTGACTGAATCAGTACTATATAGCAGTATTCTACATTAATATCGACTTCAAATCCTCTATTGATTCTCTGATACTAGTGGATGGAACCAACAATAAATCAGGTTAAATAGTTTGTTGACTATCTTATGGAAATGGTTCTTGGAACATTAGTATACGTAATCCTAGTTATTATTGCCATAGTCATCATAATATTTCTGCTAAAGTTTCTATTCCAATTATTCTTCGTAATTCCTGTAGGAGCAGATTATTCTACCGATTTTCTGTACGCTAAAGAAATTCTATTGCCAATGAGCTAGATAGTATTGTGTTTGATGGATTTATATTTGGGTAGTAGCGTCTCGGACGTCCTCTACTTACGATACTATGATCACGCGTAATCCGGTCTCTGCATGATAAGCAATGTCCATTCTGCTTAACTCCAATTGTTTTGAGTATACGATTTATTTTTTTCATTGGGATTGATGATTGGTGGAAGAATCAAGTCAGTGGCTAATAAGGACATTAGGCAAATGAGATTTGTTATACATTAATGTAGATTAAATGCATATCATATCTTTGAGTTTCGCCGAAATTGGTGTTACTTAATTAGGAGGGCTTTGAGGTTAGCACAATCTACCATAGACTCAGATTAGACTATGAGCCAGATGGATTGGCCATTAGTTTGAGACATGAATTAGTCTTCTATTAAATCCATTTTCGTCCAGTTTGGATCTAACATACTTAAAGAGTATGATTACGGTCATTGCTCTTACATTATCTTCAATCATATGGCCAACAATAAACAAATTAATTGCTGTTAGCCACAATGCTAAACCAAACATAGGACTTTGATCATGATTACCTATGAAAAATGATATGAATATAAAAAATGCAAAAAAGTATAATGACAATCCAATGAGATGAAATAATTTATTTAGGGGGTGTCTGTGTGTACTCTTCACAGCTTTTACAACACTAAATGACATCTAGTACAGCTTCTCATTGCAAACATTTGAACCTATCCACATATTTCACAATTGAAGTTTATTCGGATGAAACTGTAGATCCATTAATAGATTGTTCAAGAAGTGGTTCAAAAACCATCCAAAAATCTTCATCGCTAATACTAAATACTTGAGCATTGTCAAGCTTTGTCTTGTTTGTCTCCAACCAAGTTACGCCTATATTATTTCTGTCTGTAAAATTGCTTTGACTAAAACTTTCATCCATTTGTTTTTCTTCAGCTGTCGCAACAGCAGTTTCACTAATCATAAATCCGACCATGAGGATAACCAGCGCTATAATGTGTTTGTTAATAATTGCATACAAATTAGATGCTAACATCATATTCAACATACTATTTAGATAGTCAAACTGCTGTAGAAATACTAACGTGCTGCTACCGTTCAGCAAGATTATGCTCTAACTGTACTACGATGCATCTTGTCATATCTGAGCTTCATTACCAACAGAGTAATGTTTAGTGCAAAACCTGTAGCATTGGTTCCAATTATGACTGGATCTGATCTGATAAAACCATAGATAACCCATAGAAACATTCCACTTGCTATAAGAATCATCAAATGAATAGACACATCGGACATTTTTTTAGTTTTATAAGCTTTGATTAGCTGAGGTATGAATGATGATAAGACAAGTATACCAGCAACAGTACCTATGATATCAGCCCATGCAACAAGATCTTCCATCACAACTGATTGACTACAACATCTGATATAAGAGAAAATAATTAAGTAAGTCTGATATTGGCTTCGCTCAAGTATCTAAAGTGCCCATCTAGTGTTTCGTCACTACCAGATTTCAGATTGAACAGGTGGCCTAAGACACATTGTAGAGTGTCTATTTCGTTCACGAGAACTTCTTTTTCTCAAGCAGTATTCTCCTAGTTCTATCTTTAGTTCTTGGATTTTATCGTGTAACATATTTTCAAATTTCTTAGTGCCTTCTAGCTTCAATCGTATGTTGCTTGCTCTAAGCTGCTGCCGTCCGTCGATAGCCAGATCTAAAATGCATTTGATAACTCTTGTGGTCCAACCGTAGAGATTCTATTTCATCTTTGGGATCTATTATGTAGAGCGGGTTCAGTTTCACATTGGTTGCTATTTCAACTTCTTGTCTAAGAGACCCTAATTCTTTCTTCAATAATTTTATCCAACTCCAACAGTTTGTGTTTTTGCATGAACCAATGTCTGGCCAGTTTGCGATATAATCCTTGAGTTACAAATGGCAGAGGGAGAGTGTAGCGTCCTGATTTTGTCAATCTATCGATAGTTTACACATCAGTACGAATGCCTTTCTTTTTGCCTGTCTTCAGAATGTATTTCTTGACTCATTTTGGAAGGAACATAGAGAGCATAGCTTGTATAAAAAAAGTACAAGCTATACATTTTGCCAACAGAAGTATTTACTTCTGTCAAGTGATTTAATTGCCTAGAAGGTAGATAATCCTGTTGTTTGCGCTGTACCACTTTGTTCTGCTCTGTGGGTCAGCTGGGACAAAGTAGATCAGTTCATGCGACATAAAGTGTGGGACTTAGAAGTGTTCTGTTTGGAAGAAATGATAATGGACAAACATGAAGATCAAATACCAATGACCCAATACAATCTTCAGATCCCAACATACTGGTCTTTAACCTACCCAAATTCATGAAATCCGATGCACTTTTATCTGTTGAGAGATATACAAATAGATCGGGTCCATTAGTAACTACCAAATCCTCCAATCTCAGTACATTAACTCCACCCTTCTATAGAAATAACTTTTGCAATGTCTTGTGATTCATGTATACCATCTCCAACTCCAACAAACGAACCAATTAATAACAAGTCGCTAGTTTCGTTTCCTGCTTGCGAAGTTTGCTGTTCTGATAATGACTAATGAATCTGGCCATTGATTCATCGATACTAGTGTTCATCCTTGCGAATTCAAGCATAATCTGATTCTTTTCTCGTCCATCCATCTGATTGCCAGCCTCGATTCTTTCTTCTTCACTCATTGCCATAAATTGCTGAATCATCAGCATTGCAATTATCCCTAATTTCTACATCAGGTTTTTTATGGCGTAATGATATACTTCATAATTGTTGATCCGCTTAATCGTCCTGAGTTTTCGATGCCGGCTGTTTAATGCCATAACTTGTCTTAATCCTAACCTAGAGATATAAATCGGTTATTGACGTACTCTTTTATATATAACCAGTTTTATTTAATCACTTGTATGTAATGCCAGACGATCGATACATCACGATTGCAAATAAAAAAGACCTCAACGAAGGAGGGCTTCTCAAAGTAGAACATAATGGTAAGCAGATCGTCTTATCAATGATTAATGGAAAGATTTATGCGATAGATTCAATTTGCTCACATGAAGGTGGTCCTCTTGAGGAGGGTACCCTTGATGGGTATGAAATTGAATGCCCTTGGCACGGTTCAAGATTTGATGTAAGGACAGGAGAGGTGACAAATCCTCCCGCAGACACTCCACAATCAATTTATGAAGTAAAAATGGAAGCCAACGACATTCTAATTAGTAAAACAGCTGCACAAGGCGAAAATGAAGTTAAACCAGAGGTTAGTGTAGGAAGAGGAACCTCTGCCTTTGAGCTTAGATTACTGGAGAAAAAAAAGGTTGAAGGTACTGACATGATGTCTTTCACATTTAGCAAGAAAAATGAGCAGGAAGGGGCAAATAACAATAATAATAAATCCATGGATTATACAGCAGGACAGTACGCCTATTTCGATATAGGTGGGGTTAGTAATGATCCTAAAGGGCCAGTTAGACATTTTACAATTGCTTCTTCTCCAACAGAAGATTTTATTATGATTAGTACAAGAATCAGAGACACCCCTTACAAAAAAAGACTTTCATCACTAGAACAAGGCATCAAAGTGAAGGTAAGAGGACCCGAAGGGAAATTTGTATTACACACAGATCATTCAAAGCCCGCAGTTTTCCTGTCAGGAGGAATAGGGGTAACACCATTTAGAAGTATGATAAAACATTCTACGGACAAGCAATTACCAATAAAGATAATAATGTTTGATTCTAATAGGGATGAGGCCAATATCCTCTACAAAGAAGAGTTTGATGAATGGTTAAAGGCTAATGAAAACTTAGACATTATATACACTATTAGTGAAGAAGGACAATCCTCATCTCCTGCTAATGAATGGAAAGGAGAACGTGGAAGAATAAGCAAAGAAATGTTAACTAGATATCTTAGTAATGAGGACCTTGGCAATTCAATCTATTATACGTGTGGCCCACCTGGTATGATAAAGGCTATGCAAACTCTACTACAAGATCTACAGATTTCAAAAGAAAGAATAAAAATTGAAGAGTTTACTGGCTACTAAGGAG
>JAATVS010000513.1 GCA_014523695.1 Nitrososphaerales archaeon TH5895 | reverse complement strand
CAAGTGATAGACTAACAAGTAATGCGATAGTACCGATATAAGTACCAGCTCGGTCCTGAATCGCAGTCTCATCATTTTGTTGAATTATCCTGTTGTTCTGTTGAATGATAGTTTCTAAATTACCAGTATTATTCGTTGGCTCCTGCTGCCCTAGCACATTCTCATTTATAGAGCAATAGAGGATGACAATCACCGTTGTCACAACTAGGCAGAGAAGTATTCTTCCAGGCTGACTCATTTGTTTATCAGTACTCTATTTTGTTCAGCATAATCCTCGCAAACCTTCCCGGTTACAAACTCCTCAGTCAAGGCCGTTTTGACCAATATCACGGTACACATCTTATCTAATCTTTTCTAGTTCGGCTCTAAATCTGTTCTCAAGTTCGATCTTGGCATCATCATATCCATCTTCGAGCAGGCCCTTAATCGTTCCCCTTGAGAAATCAAATATTTTATCTGAAATGGTATGCGGATCGTTTCTTCGCTCTACCCGTATTACATCGTCTATTTCAAATTGACCTTCTATAGTCTCCCTAATCTTTTTAGGTTGATATAACAAACCACGTAATCTTGTTGGTTGATCCAATAGATTGTTAATGCGCTCTTCTTTTATTCCCCCCTCTTTGGCTAGATTTATTAAAGATTTTATCAGTCCGACATAATCAGATATCAGCATCAGTATAGATTCTTCTTGGCGAGAACGGTCAGAAAAACTTATGTCACTCCTTCTGTTCAGTGCGCCATCATAGTCACCTGGGATTTCTAGCTGTACAGTAGGATGAAGGTTAACTATTCCTATTACTAGCCTGGGAATGTTATCTTTTATTCCTTTAACACGGTACCAGAAATATCTGTGTAGCAGGACCAACTGCATTAACGGAGTATTAGTCATAAGTCCTCCGTCCCAAAAGCGTCGGATTTCCTTTATGAAAGGAGAATCGGTATCACCAATGCTACTTGCGCCATTATTACCACGAGTTCTATGCCCACCGGTGTCTTTTCCACTGGAGTAATCGTAGTTGTAGCTTTCAACCTCTATCTTGGTATAATCAAAGTTGATAGGTAGTGATCCGCTTGCCATGACTTGATCGGATGTGATTCCGTCATCATATTTGATTACATGCTCAAAACCTATATCCTTACCATCATGATTGATAAATCTTCCATACCCGGTAGTTCTGTGACCATCTTCCTTGGGATAGCTATCAAACGTCACAGGTATCCCTTCAGCAACGTCAACTGCAGTCAATATCAGCCTTGGCTGATCATCTTCATAACTTGTAGAGATCGGAAATCTCACAAACCGCTCTAAACTGCGTTTTAGTGGCTCGTTACTATATTGGAACCATATATTGAAGGGATGAAGAAACCTCTTGTCAGGTGATGGAATAAAGGGATAAAAAACATGAGGTACTCCATACGTAGCAAACTCTTTAGTTGAATAAAACCGTCTTGCAGCTTCACTTGTTGCAGAGTCTTTGGTAATCAAACGCCAGTAATCCCACCAGGAACTGAAAAATGGATTGGATTCAATCATCGAATCTGCGGATAAATATTCCCAAAAATCAGCAAGTCTCTGAGCAGATCCTTCATAAGTTCCATTCTCTACAACATAGCTAACCAGAACTGCAGCGTTCATGGCACCAATGGAAGTTCCAGCAATGATATCAAATATTGCCTTATCCCTTATTCCTTGAGCTTCATCCCTTTTTTTAACAATTTCATATACTGATTTATAAGCACCTGCTTCATACGCTCCTAGTGAACCTCCTCCTGCGAATACAAAGGCGCGCTGTTTTTCGGGGATATGATGTCTGTGGGCCATACTAGAATTATTAGAATTGGGGATTAAATGTCTTTACGTGTTCAGTCTAGTTTCGACTTAGCGGTATTGTATCAGAGACCTGATGTCGTGAATGTATCCTGAATCTTAATTGATTACATCGTTTAATTGATGGAGAATGATAGACAATATAATGGGCTCGGCCTGTGTGCAGGAAATCCGAGAACAAATAGAATTCTTTGAAATCTCAGACTTTGTAGAGTTCAAACTTATAGAACTAACACCTCAGCAAGTGAAGGCGTATGACCCTATCCAATAAGATACAGCATTCGATCAATGAGTCAGCTGTTCTGTTAGGAAACCTGGATGAAAAGTTTGAACAGATAATGGATGCTATTGATGCCCGTAGCAAGAATTCGGATAAGAAAGTTGATGAAGGTAAACTCAATATACTATTGATTTGCCATCCTTGAGGCGATATCTACTAAATAAGTTCGGAGACAATTTAGAATTTAAGCACGAGTTTGGTTCAGCGAGCGACTCCCATGTTATTGACCAGTTGCGTTCCATGGGAATAAATACACCGGCGCAATTTGAAAAATTAATACCCGTTGATTTTAAGGAAAGATATCGTAGGATTCAACCGTCTAAATATGGGACCTGCGCGACGGGGCTCGTAGTCTGGTTTCTTATCATTCATGATCGCAAGAAGTATTTCGCTACGGCATACAAAGGGTCATATGACAGTTGAAATTCTCATGGTTTGCGTGTACTCTAAGAATTTGAGGTAGACACTTCTTATTTTCCTAGAAATATATTTGACTGTGATTAAGGTCCCATGTCACATTATTTCCCCGACCTATTCGGCTTTTCTACTAATCCTTTTATGAATTTCAGGTTTAGTTTCGGATCCTCAGTAAAGTCATGTTGCGAATAAGATTTTATAACTATGGCATCATCATAACTACATATTACTTACCTAGAATACTAGAATGTTCTAATTTGACCGATGAATCTATCCGGCTGATCCTGCAATTCCTATGTTGAAGTTCAAGCATGTCTTCTCGCTTCCATCTAGAAGCCACCGTTATCATTCTCTAAGCTTCTCTACTTCTGGTAAAATTATCAAACGCATGGAATCTAAGTTGTATCCGTAGGTTTTAGGCTTCTCCTGAATTCCTATTGGCTTTAATCTTGCCATTTTTTGTGAATAGTGCTAAAAGGTTGTTTGTTCCATCGAACAATTATTAGGTAGGTAATTAAAAATGTCTCCAACAGTCACAGTATTACCGGTAGGAACAACCACAATTGAATACCCCCCAGGTCTAAGAGGAAGATTGTAAAGGACAGCAATGGCAATATTATTAGCAATTAAAAATATGACAACGGATAGACCAAAGGAAAAAATCAAAATCTAAACAAGGTCCAGAAGAACACTCTGGATAAATTTTATTTCCAACAAATTGATATTATACTAATATATCCATAGAGCACATACAAACCATATACTCTACTAAACTATAGAACATCCTTTTGTGTCATATGACTCTCAATTTCTTTGGATAGTGACCAACTTAGTACTATCCTTATCGCTACAATTATTGCCAATGTTGTCAGTTCAGGCACTGTAGGAACTAAAATACTCTTTAGAAGGTCAGCGGCGACTAAGAAATCTAGCGATATCAAAAGGCCTCTTAACATATGTCTTACTAATTGACCTACATATTCTTGGCGTTGTCCTTTTTCCTCTTTATTCCTAAGTTTGGAAAGCACTATTTTGAATAGGTGTGCTAGAGTAATTCCAACAATTATTATTATTATGATCGTAATTATAATTTCAAGAGCAAGAACTGTATATTCAATCAGTTGCTCTAGAAAAATTTGGCCTAACCCTGCACCAGATTCTACCATAATCTATTATTTTCAAGAATCATAATTGGCTATCGTTTATATGAGTAAATGCTGTCCTGTCTCGTAGATTTATATTCATTTTTATTCATTGGCATCCCTATGATAATTCTTTTGCACTATCAATCGTCATGAATGATGTATATCGTCTGTGTTGGTCGAACTGATGGCTTAGTCTTCCTACTTTTCTTTACCGGTACCGCGACTTAAATTAATGACTTAGTTAAGCGAATATTGAAAATAAGAAAGTATTATTAACTTTCTATCTGCTCTTGGAAGCATATGAGAGAGATGGGCATCTGCAGCGCTAGGAGCAGGAATGGCCAGAAGACAAGCTAGTTACGAAATGGAGCAACAAGCACAAGCGTACGAAGCTCAACAACAACAAGCACAACAGCAAATAGAAGCACAGCAAAGGCAGATCGAAGCACTACAAAGACAAAAACAATAACAACCCCAACCGCATCAGGAAGACCTCACACGGAAGCTGATCAAATATGCCGAACTCAAAAAACAGGGAATATTAACAGAAGAGGAATTTCAGAAACTTAAGATGGACTTGTTATCAAGAACATAGGGTAAGTCTACATTACTGTATTATGCTTGTAACCTGTACTAGCACTTTTCAGCTGGATTTCTTCCATTACTCCGGCGTAGGAATGCAGAGAATCTATTTGAGTTATCTAAAACCCTCACTGGTTTCCTGTCAACAGCTATGGTTTATATTCTCTTCAAAAATAGGTTTGTTATTGACCGCTGGATCAAAAAGCAAATATCTGGTTGAAATTGTTGGCACATTCATCCTTGTTTACGCTATTTGTTCAGCGGCTACTGTATATTCTGGGACCAACAAACTACTTGGAATAGTTGGCCTCGGTCAGCTCGGAATGATTGGAATAGGTTTGGTTCATGCTTTTGCTTTAATTGCAATAGTATATGCTATAGCATATCGCTCTGGAGCTCAGGTTAATCCCGCTGTTACAATAGGATTGCTAGTAACAGGAAAACTGCGTGCAAAAGAAGCAGCGCTGTATATTGCGTGCCAAATATTAGGGGCTGTTATCGCTGCCGCTGTAGTATACTCAATGTTTGGAAGCGATATGGCCGCTAGTGTCACACTTCCTGCAGATGATAATGTTATTAGAGCATTTATATTGGAAACTGTTATGACATTTACACTTGTATATGTTGTATTAACAACGACTACGTCTAAAAATTATAAGATAGCGTCATTAGCCGGAGTGGCGATAGGATTTACCCTTGGATTTAATGTCATATTGGGAGGTTCTATAAGTGGCGGTTCTTTAAACCCAGCACGTTCTTTTGGCCCTGCACTAATTATTGGAAACTTTGACTACCAATGGATTTATTGGATAGCTCCCATTCTTGGAGGGCTAATTGCAGCCGGGGTGTATAAGGGATTACATAAAGACCTAGACTTACCATCGCCTCCAAATGATAAATTAGCATAAGTGGGCTAACTTCTTTGATTATAATGTGGTAGTAGCTCAAGAATGCCTGACAATATCATGCCTACTTTTAACTATCATTAGGACGTACGAGGCCGTAACAGGAATAATAAGTAAGAACGCAACATTCAGAACTGGATCGTTCAAAGAGCCCGATGACAGAGCATTGACTATATATCTTACAAGGATAACAGTAATAGGAACGATAAGTGCAAAATAAGCGATCAGGTAGAGTCGCTTCGTAAAAACAGAAAGTTTCTGTTCCTGCCCAATGTATAGACCAAAGATTACAAACGCTAATCCCATCATGAAGACAATAATGGTAAGGTTTAGCTGGATGATACTTCCTTGTCTTGATTGTTCCAAAAGCTCAATTATGGTATCAAGGCGATTTTCTGTTTGATTACTCGTGTTCTCAAATAAATCCTGACCAAAGACTGCTTGTTGGGCCCAAATGGCATAACCCACCTCTAATAGAGTAAATAAAAGTAACAGCAATGAAATCTTCGAATGAATCAATTGCAATAATGGTTTTTTTGTATGAGCGATAATTAAAGCTATCAAACTTTGTCTTTATCAATGCTAGACTAAGTCAAGTTTACTAGTCATTAGCAAGTATTATCATTATGTTTTTTGGGCTACTCGCGTCATCGCATTTACTGAAGAAATGATCCTATCAAGTGAGTAGTATAAGTTTTTGTTCCATCACTTACACAGCTAAGATGACATACTTGTTATGATAGAAGATGACGAAAGATAGTTTCCTTCAAAAGTATGCAGACAAGCAGTGGTATTTCATAGAATAATCAAATTGCTATGCTGAATGTTTCGAGCGACATTGTCAATCACATAACCCAATCAAAGCAGACGCATCATTACACTAGAGTCTACGTCGATGGAACAAATCATGAGGTAAACAGAGAACTCAAAGATAGGATAGATGAGATAGGATAGATGAGTACCACGACTTTACTGAAGGAGAGATATTGGCGTTTCGAAATAGGAGCTGGCAAATCATCCCTATTAACTTCCAAAAGAGGCACCGAAAGATGTTGCAGTGGACTCATACGCTAATGTCAAAGCGATTTTTTTTAGGATACATCTCTCGTTACAAGAGCTGACGGTCTCACTAAGAATGGCAGTAGTGATAGATGACTGGAAGCTCGACAAATATCAAACATCACATGATGATCTTCTTGATGCATTTAGACTTGCTTGTCTGAACTCCTAAAACTATTTGATTTGATTATGAATGTACTATAGTGTCATGTTGGCACGATATACATCTTGCTATATGCTTACTTTAGGTACCGATCACGTTTATGGTTCCATTGGAAGCAAGATTAGCCACAGACTCAAAAGTTTGACCGTTATCTGCACTAATTCTAGCGACAGGTTCATCGCTTGTTGCGTTTATCTGCTGCCGCCAAATTACAACTACATTCTCAGCACCTGCAGCAATTTGGATATCATGTAATTTTGCATCCGTTGCGTTATTTAAGTTCATTATGTCGTTAAATGTCGCGCCGGCATCATTAGAGGATCTAACCATTACCTGATCGTTACCTGTCTTGTTAGTAATCCATGCAATATAAATATTATCACCAGATACAGCTAATGTGACTCTGCTCTCTGGTCCTTGCACCGCAATGGTACCATAGGCTAGTTGAGTGGTTAGTTGAGCCAAAAAGAGCGCTATTGTATATGTTGTTGTTCCAACAGCAAATATTATGATTACCCATGTAGTATGCTGCTTGTTCATGATTTAATTATAAGGTTAGGTGATGGTATAAGAGTTATGGCAATAGCAGGTCAGGTCAGTCTTCAACTATACTTATGTCTCAATAGCTTTTACATTACCGGCGGCGTTATTCTAAATTAAGCATTTTCGCCTTTTGTATATTCGATATAAGAATTACGACCCTTATCATAAGCGGTTTCGATTCTTCTCCAATCTGAGACCAAATGTAGGTTCTCCTGAACACTCTGCCACCCAACCCTTCGACTTAGGATCAAGTCCATAGCTAATAGTCGATAGGGAAGGAACTGCCATATACAGCTAAAAATGCAATAATGAACATCGGACGTTACTACAGCGGCTGGTTTAGTGTACTAAAAGTAACTGAAAAGGATTAAGACCGACAGACCGACAGACCGACAATGTGTTATGGTGTTCCCCTTTTGTGTTAGAAATTATTGTAGCTTGTTCTTATAATTCCTATTTTGTATCTCGGGAAAGAGCTTAGAAAGATCCAAGTATCTCTTTCTCAGCGTAACGACGCTTATTCCTCCGGCTTTTGCTAGCCTTAATTGACTAACTTTGTCTTTTTCTTCTACAATGCAGGCAGCATATAAAGCAGTAGTTGCAAGGGCTTTTGGAGCCTTGCCATATGAAATAGGACTTTCCTTTACAACATCCAGCATATCAAGCGCAGTTCTGTAGGTCTTTTGGCTAACGTTAGATAGCCCAGAGTTTGTTGGTTAGTAATGAACCAGCCTATATTAATCACTTTGCTTCCATTTTTGAAGAGTTGTGGAAGAATGGGAATGATGCTTCAGATAGAATAAGAGATATTGAAGAAGGAGTTGACCAAGCTAATATAGAAATTATTCCAAATCCAAAAGAAGGAATAAAACGTGCTTGGAATATTATAAAATCAACAAAAGAAGAAGTATTGATAATGTTTTCCTCAGTGAATGCTGCACGTCGCCAATTAGAGATGGGTGGGCTGCAATTATTAAAAGAAGTATCAGAGAAGAATAGCGCAAAGATAAAGGTGCTAATTCCCGCAGACGATGGTAATATTATGTCAACAACAATGAAGGAAACAAAGTCAACCTATCCGCAGATTGATATTAGAAGGATAGATAAGAGTCTACAGACTAGAATTTCAATAGTATTAGTTGACAGAAGGGAATGTGTTATTGTAGAATTGAAGGACGACGCAGAAGATAATTCCTACAATGCGGCAGGTTTAACTACATATTCTGATAGCAAGTCAATTGTTTCATCATATATTTCTATTTTTGAAAGTTTTTGGAAACAAACCGAGTTGAATGAACAATTAGAAGAATTGAACAAACAGCTTACAGAAGCTAATGAACAACTAAAAGTTCATAACAAAATACAGAATGATTTCATCAATATAGCAGCTCATGAGCTATGTACTCCTATACAACCAATACTTGGTTTATCTGAGATACTTCGTTCTAAAATAAGCGCCATTGGTGGGAGTGCAGTAGCAGACGAACAAAAGATACTAGATGCCATCATAAGAAATGCAAAAAGATTACAGCGACTTACAGAAGATATATTGGACGTTACTCGGATTGAAAGTCATTCATTAAAACTAAAGAAAGAAAGGTTCAATCTGAATGAATTGATATCAAATGCTGTTCAGGACCATCGAAATGAGATTGAAAAAGATAATAGAGACATAAAATTATTAGAAAGCCCTATCAATCAAGATATTATTTTAGAAGCTGACAAAAGCAGGATAACTCAAGTCATTTCTAACCTAGTAGGCAATGCTATTAAATTTACCACAGAAGGAACCATATCTATCAATACAGAAAGGAAAGACAATCAAGTTATTGTTAGTATCAAAGATACTGGGTCAGGCATAGACCATGAAATATTACCTAGATTGTTTTCTAAATTCTCTGCAAAATCTTTCGAAGGTACTGGATTAGGATTATTCATCTCCAAAAATATTGTAGAAGCACATGGCGGTAAGATTTGGGCTGAAAATAATAATGATGCTTATGGAGAAAAGGGTGCTACCTTTTACTTTATGTTGCCGCTCATCGACCAACAGCAACTAAATGTAAAATGACTGGTCTATAATTTAACCAAGAAAACCACTAACTCCCCATATCAAAAGTGCTTAGTTGGACTGGATGCCATCGTCTGTATAATGTCTGACATACTGAACAACGAAGATTCAGATAGCAGAGATGTGCTACACACAACCAAAGTGAAGACGCAGGCAACCGACCGGACGCTGCAACAAATGTATTCATTGTCATCAT
>JAATVS010000512.1 GCA_014523695.1 Nitrososphaerales archaeon TH5895 | reverse complement strand
TGATGCTATCATCATCTGAATAAACTTCATCCTCCTACTCTTTGGGATTGCTCTTTATGACAGGTAATAGAACTTGTATGTCACTGACAATCCGAATTCAGGATATTATCGGACAGCAATTAGAGCTCTCCCATTGAAATATTCATGACTTGAGGGGTCGCTGTACTCGATAATAATGAAAATAAGGATTAGTGGCCAGTAAATGCAAAAAGATTCTTCTTGTAGACATCAGTTCTCCTGTTCTTTAGAAGCGGAAGTTTACCTCTTACTTTCATAATATCCGACTTATCTAATTCTACCACTTCCATCCCTTCTTTATTACCCATATCTAAAAGGACAGTCCCAAAAGGATCCACTATCATACTTCTACCAGTGTATATGTTTCCTATTTGGTCAGGGGCAATTACATAGACGCCATTCTCAATTGCTCTCGCCTTTAAGAAGGTCTGCCAGTGTTCTTCTTTCATGATCCCATGTACCCACGCTGAGGGGATCACCAGAAACTCTGCGCCCTGTACGCTCAGTATTCTAGACATTTCAGGAAACCGGATGTCATAACAGATCATGAGCCCTATTTTTGCAGCTGCAAATTGAAAAGGTTTCCCAATATTATTTCCGGCCAGGAATTTATCCGACTCTCTAAAACCTAGTGCGTCGTATAGATGAATCTTTCTATAACGTGCCATCACCACTCCATCCCTTCTTATTGCAACTGCAGAATCAAACACTTTATTCTTGGTTCTAGCCTTCTCATAGATCGTGCTTATGATTTCAATTCCATTTTCTTTTGCGCATTGGCCTAATGACTTGACAAAATTACCAGTAACTACGGTTTCAGAGATCCCGCTCAATTCAATGGGTTTTTGATCTGAGGGGGAAAATCCCATCTGAAATTCAGGAAAGCATACAAGTTGTGCCTTTTTATAATGAGCTTCTTTAATGTAATCTCTTGATTGTGCCAAGTTCTTGTTCTTGTCTGTGTCTGACTTCATTTGCACGACTGCTATTCGACACATTTTCGTCATCTCGTCTCATGACCTAGATAATAACGATAAGATAAATAACTATCTTGAAATCTAAACCTCGGTGAAAGGAAGACGAAAATAGTAGCCTACATCGGTGATTGGATGCAACTTATGAGTATTCGTCATATTTAGATCTGTTGATCACAGAAGTCTTCCATTTTGCATACTAGATACAAAATAAGCCCAAGGGATCAAATACAAGGAAATATGAATTCTAATAGCCAAGCCGAATACGTTAGTGTTTATTTTACCCAGTCTCTACAATATTTTCATTCTTGATATTGAAATGGTTAAGAAGTAATTTTTTAAAACTGTTCTACACTAACTATCTTGTCTGATCTCTACAATTGCAATTTTAGTTGGCAAAGCATAGACTAGAGGATGGTCAGAGCATAAGTCGTCCAACAGAAACCTGCAGCCCTTTCGAGTAGGCATAAATGATAATAAAGATATTGTCGGTCAAACGCGTAATCTTGCTCCGGGTGTAGGAATAAACATTAAGTCATATAACCAAAATTTGGAATGCAGCATATGATATTGGTGCCTGGGGAGGAATCGAATACGGGTGAAAGTCTAGATTACCAATAACTCTAATAATGAGAACCGGCTAATCTGGATCGAACAACTCAAAAATGATCGAGCTTGCCTCACTGCGTTTTGCGAATATTAACTTGTCTACATCTAGGAAAATTGATCTAGAGGACGAACCATTGATGTTGAAGCTGATCGAAGAAGCTGTGATTGGGTGCAACATTGGGTTTATTTCTAGGATTTTGACAAATCTACATCCTCGGCTGGACCAAATATTGACTCCCAATATGAGGAAATTCTCGAGACCTTCAAATATGAAAAATAGAATAAATGAAGAGAGAAAATCTCATCCAAAGAATGATATTGACGGCAATTCTGATGGAATGACTTTTCGATGGAGAATTGTTAAGAGATGAACTCCGCAAATCCTATAAAGCCGGATAGTCCAACCGTGCCTCATGGAAACCGGCCGCTTTCTTACAATTGGGTGTTTGCCATTGGAATTACGACAATCCTGTTCGGAGTAATATTATTTGCCCTAAAAGCAGCACTAGTTAGCCTTGTAATCATAATCATAGGAATCTCTGTTTTTACAGCCTGGCTTTATCTAAGCACAAGGTTAAGGGAAACAAAGAATTTTCTCCAGAGAAGCGGTTTACCCACCAAGCAGATTCAAGCCGGACTGGACGAAGGGTGTATTTGTCCTATTTGTAAACATAAGGTATCAAACACTTGTCTTAATGAAAATTGTGCGTGTTGCGTTCTGATGAAAAATGACAGCGTGGTAGGGCATTCTAATAATCCCTTGCAATAAGATTTTTTATGGAATGGATATCATAATCCTTCCTTCCATATCGAATATTTTTCCACAAGAATAGGGATTTAAAGGCAACAACTGTAAAGTGACAGGCAAAGGCCTTCGAGCTGCTGAGCCTCTATTTTCGCACTCGTATAACTATCCCTATAATGGTGCCCTCTTTAATAAGATGAAGTCAAACGTTGCTGTCGGTATGATTTTGAAATGCAATAAATTCTTGTCGGACCAATTATTGGTTTCTGTACTTCACCATTCGAACATCTCCATCGTTTGCTGCTAGAATGATTCGATCAAAGTCCAGTTCACTTGGATTTGGAGAAGAAAACACGGATGCAAAGGGCCCGATATTTCCCAGGTTCTGGGGAATTCCGTCCTCTCCAAATTGAACCACTACATTGTTCAGCGAATCGAGGTTATTGTTACTAATTTTTGCCGTCACCGAACTTATCAATCCCCCCCGTTCTATTATTTCGACGCTTACTCCAACCC
Source organism: Nitrososphaerales archaeon TH5895 (assembly GCA_014523695.1). Taxonomy (GTDB): domain Archaea; phylum Thermoproteota; class Nitrososphaeria; order Nitrososphaerales; family Nitrososphaeraceae; genus TH5896. Next base: position 7,910 of record JAATVS010000512.1, on the reverse strand, counting down.
TTGGAAGGAATACCGATAAAACAACCAGAGCTACAACTATAAAACCTAAGATTATACCAACCTTAGCAATTTTTATATAATTTCTTCTAACTTTACCTCGAAGACCATCATCTTGAAATTTGTCTTCGTCCCATCTATCATCCAACTGGAATACACCTATATCCGTGGGCATCCAACTGGAATACACCTATATCCGTGGGCATCTATCTGCATTTCAGCACTCTGGCATCTTAAAGCAATCTAGCTTAAATAGGTACAGATAAAAACAGAGTTCCGAAGTCATCTGGAGATACTCAAAATGGTTCATACTTCCCGTTTGGAAACAGCTAGGCAGCTGGAACAGGTATCCTGAAATCCAAATGTTTCCTGTTCCATAGCATTTACTTTCTTAAAAGAAAGTTAACTTCAAACATCGTAATAATGTCCTTGATGTTTTCGTCTGAGGCAAACCTGCAGATTGTAACCCACTTTCTCTGTTTATTCGCCATAATTTGACAAATCGCTTTAGGATTATCAGTGATTACTTCTACCTTCACTTCGTACGCGTGTCTCAATTTTTCTTCAAGGATGGCCGCAATTCCGCTGGGGGCTTGTATTATAATTTTACGCATTTCCTCAGATAATGGGATCGGTATAGAAGTGATAATTCTTTCGCTAAAAAGGACTTCCAGAAAGATATGGGATGTTCTATGTGGTAAATTGAATATCGATTATGGCAAAATATACTGCCAAGTCTCTCATTTCTTTGATTTTTCTAGTAAGTCTATTATACCGTGCAGGCTATCCTGGATTTCCTCTATTTTACCACCTCGATAATCCATTGTGCTTTCAATGTCGACGAGCTTGTTGATTACAACTAATAGGCTATTTATTGGATCATCGAGTTCCTTTCGCGGCCTACCAATGGCCAGAGAGGTTTCTTCTTCGTTCATCAGAACAACATATGATTCGTTTCTGCATATCTATACGTTACGAACAATTACTTGGTCTAAGCCTTTAATCAAGCATGGTGCTGCACGAAATGCAATAACGACGTCGGGCTGGATGCACCTTGGCCTGATAAGGGGGATAGATTGACTTGTACCTTCAACAGGCGAATGTTCTTAAGATTGGCAATCATGCTTTATTAGTTGATATTGGTTAATGCCTTTGGGTTGATTGTTGATTCAAATCAAGTAATCTTCAATCTTAGTGAGCGTGAAAGAAACCGTTTCGTTTTCTTTTTATGTTCCTGAGATATTAACAGGAAATTTGAATAGAGGTGGGGAAGGGATTCGAACCCTTATTGATTCGCTTGCTGCATTCGATTCTGCAGGCGAACGCATAGCCGCTCTGCCACCCCACCGTTAAGATTTTACCCGTTGGTAACTAGGCAAGATCGTATTATGAATTCTACGATTATTTAAATTCAATCCTGAAGAATGTTTTAAGAATGATTATTGACCTTGAGAATAATACGTTAGACGGTCAAAATCGATTAGTCTTCGAAATATTAGGAAATCAGCAACTTTACAAAAAAAGCAACATTCGAGCCGGGATTTGGAGGCTATATCTCTAACATGTCGTTTTCAGTGGTCTTCTTTCTATGACATTGCCAGCACAATAGCTGCATATTTTCGATGTCGAAAACTGGGCCACCTTTAGATATGGGAATGATGTGGTCTACCGTAAGCAAGGCAAGAGGAAATATTTTGCCACATCCAAAATTAGTATATCTGTTGTCCACTCCTTGAGCAGTTGGAAGACAATAGCTAGGATTACACCTAGATCCATACTTTTTTGCTAGAGCGGTCTTATAATTCTGTCTTGTAGAAGGAGGTAGCTGATACCAAGAGTCTCCACTCTTACCTGCAATATAGATTCTTTTCGGCATCTTGGTTCAACGAATAGACTGAATAGAAGAAAGTGCGTAAATAAAATGTTTGCTTAGCAGGATAGTGTGGCCAAAACACACGCATGAGCAAAATGCCTAATAGTATCAGTGATTTCTCATGATGCAATTTTGATTCTACTTGACACAGGCCACGGGCTAGAGCCTGTGAAACATTATGTACTTTAGCGCTTAACTAGACAATATTATCTAATTTGCCTGAGAAAGTTACTAATTTTAATGGATAGTAAGTATCTTTAATATAGTGTACAATTATTTTTTGTTCTCTTTTAGAGCAACGACCCGGAATAATAGTCTCGTATACGGATATCTGCGTGCTAGTTAGTTAGCGAATAATTCTAACCCTTCCCTATTAATGCATCTCACAATTGTTCCACCAGTGATTCGATAATGAGTATTCACTCATCGTTCCATCTTTGATCGTACTCAAATGGCTAATTCAGTCCTTTCCCAATCTGCAACTAAAAGAAGAGCGTGAGAGTTTTTTACATAGAGTGAATCGGTTTCTATTACAGGATTGGTTAGGTAGAATTTATTTAACTGTGATTTTCCCTCGCGACCCTAGTTATGAGGAAATGTTCTCTCCAACCGATCCAACTTTTAAAGAGGAGGCATGTTGAGAGTAAATCCTTTCTTTAAATCTTATGGATGATTTGTTTGACTCCATTTATGGTATCAAATGTACTCATATGTTTCAATATTGATATGCTAATAAATTCTCAAGAGACTTGGCAGCAGCATCATCATTACGCTCCATGTCACATTTTCTATTTCTTTCTGTGTTAGAACCGTTAAGCTGGCTCCCTGAGTTGGACAGAGTCGACGAAAATGCCGTTGTCGTGTTCATCAATTTTATATAATCTCAAATTGCCCGACTTTCGCCAGTTAGGACTCTGTTCGATCCAACTGTCTTCCTTTTTCCAAGACTTCATGTTTTCTAGTGAGCCTGTGAATATATTATATTCATATCCGTGCATATAGCACACTAGGTTATTCCCACTAAAATGTCCCTTCGACAAGGAGGCCCCTCTGTGAGGACATGAATTACTACACGCGAAAATCCTTCCGTTTCTTCTTCCTACCAGGATATCCCTATTGTTAATTGTGAAAACCCTCAAAGAATTATTCTTTATGTCTTCACTATTGCAGATTCTCATCGTCCCTGGAATCATAAAGTTACCGATCGAGATACTATAAATCTATTTGCTGAATTATACTCCAATATTAATAAAAATCATTATCGAGAAGATATTATAGCTTCGTCATTGATAGTATCATATAGTATCACAATCTTCACCAGCACACATAGTGGCCATAGCTATGAAAATCTCATTTGCCTACTCGAACAGTATCTAGACAAGTATGAAGATTTTTATATCTATGTTGGATAATAATAAATTACATTTTGCCATCAGAAATAGTTACTCCTATGAAAATTTCAGTTAAAACTAGAAATAGTTTGGTCGAACAGGCACTCCAAACAATATCTCGAAGCGGAGAGAATGGAATATTCCAAACTGAACTTTGTAAGACATTTTCTCTAGATAGCCGAGACGGTTCAAGGCTTGTCGGGAATCTTGAAAAACAGGCCCTTATTTCTAGAGAAAAAATCCTTTATAATGGTAGGTGGACCTACAAGCTAATAGTAAAGAAACCTGCTATGTCTGAAATTCAAAAAAGACAAGTGGATATAAATAGTGTTGAGGGAGCACCGTGTTTCAGTTGCAATTATCAACATTTGTGTTCATCGGAAGATGATATGAGTCAGTATAGTCCAGCCAAGTGTACGTGGATCGCAGAATGGGTACTCTCTAATTTTAGCAGAACGTTGAACCATCAGCGTCATATCGATCTATAAGCTATAACCAAGCTTTGTATGCAGCTCAGGAGCATCCTGCATATATTGTAATGACGTATGGATTAAACGATTCCGAAACACATGAACAATCATAATTTTTTGTGTTTGAATTATTTACAGAGACCTTTTTGCTCATTATTATTTTAACCTATATATTATGGAGTATTCTGGCTCAAATCAATTTACGAAGAACGCTCAAGTTCATCCTTAAAGGGCAATGGAGTTGTAACAAATCCAGTTTCTATATCAGCAGTCCCTTCCGCTTCCCAATTTATGTTAGAGCTAGAGAGATTTCCGATATTGAATTGCGTAAGACTCGGATCGTTACGTGGTATTTCGAACTTTGACATAATTGTTGCCTCCCCTCCGGATAACAGTTGTGGCCGTCCGTGGACTGGAATATCGACATAATCGATATGTCCGTTACCCAGAGACTCGCCATTGGCAAAAAGGGTATAATCGATTTTAGAGGTCGTCAAAGTCGTATCAGTCGGATTATCAATTTTAAAAAATACGTTAAGGGTAAGCAAGTTCGCCGATTCCTCTTCTGGAGATGGATTGTCGACCTCAACTTTGTCAAGGTTGATCTTTACAGCATTGATATCTGCCGGAAGAGTGAGAGTCAGGATGAGTGGTGTAAGAATTATCGCTGCTGCTATGGATGCAATAGCGCCAATAAGAATGGCTCTACGTTTGGTAAGAAACATCCTGGCATTTATGCTAATCAAAAGCGCATTAAAATCTTTTCGAAGACAATACGAATAATAGTATTAACGTCATTCTCTGTTTCGTAATGGCGTTGGTGGATGTCTTCGTTTTTTGGGTACATCTAACCTGTGCATCAATATGGGTTGGTGGATCCTTATTCTTAGGGATAGTTTTGGCACCTATGTTAGGAACGATTGCCGAATCGCCAGCAGATCGTCTTGCCCTTATGCTAAGGATTGGAAGGAGATTCAATAGATTTGCATTACCATCGTTTATCATACTGATAATAACCGGAATTTACAATTCTCGCGCTTTACTATTGCAGCCATATGCTTTAATTGATTCCGAGTATGGCACTATTCTGACTATCAAGATCATCTTCGTTATTGTTACGCTGATATTCTATGTGATCCATATAAGGTCTATAGACATTGAAACAGAAAACAGGATTAGAAGCGGTGACTCTACCAATTCTTCTATTCAACCTATAAGATCCAGAATAATTCTTCTTGGAAGGGTGATTGTGGGATTATCAGTGATAATATTATTCCTTGGGGCATTGCTAAACAATAGCGGAGGCTTATCGCTGTAACGCATGAATTTTTATTTCAAGTGAATCAAATGTGCATCAACGCGATCGATGCAGCATGGCAGAAAAGCTATCTACATAAAGTAACGGATGATTCACTATAACTTTGGGATTAATGAGTTTCTTTTGAGGAACTCTTGGGACAAGGGCGATCATCTGCCCACTATAAAGGCTAACACTATTAGAGACACTGAGGTGAAACGATTCGTAAAGTTTCCCATTAGTGAAAACTAGCAAATCCTATGCATTAATTGAGAGGCAGATCATTGACATACACTTTTATAGTAATAAGTTATATAGAAATTTTGAATGCGATTTGAAGAATATAAATATTTTCTTAGAAAAGTCCGATACCACCAAGGACAATTATTCTTCTGATTTTGATCAAGATCTCCCTTATGATTTGCTTTCTCGGCCTTATTACGTAGATTCTATTTTCTTCAACCTAGACCGATCCCCTTCGAGTGATTTTGATTCCGAATAGCAGGGTTCAAAGACGAATGACATATTATTATTTCTGAGAGTATTGATATTGAGCTAACACAAGCATTGCTAGGTTCTGGGTGTAATGTCAGAAATAATTTGTTCAATCTTATGCCGCAAAGCTTCCTTGACTTGATTGTTATCAATCATATTCAGCGGTTCCTTACAAGTGCTACATTTGAAGAACTGCTCTACTGCGAAATCGAATTTGACATGTGAACAATCGTTATTCCCACAATGGTAGAATTCAGAGGACTCTTCGTATTCAAGTCGTTTTTGTAACCGATCAAGTATTTTTTTCTTCTGGTTATCTATAAAATTGTCTACCTGATCCCTTTTGGCTCGCCACCTATACACGAACCATCCTTTTTTCTCGTCCTTTACACGAATGCCTGTAATCAGCGCTTTCCCAAACATATCATAAAGTACTTTTCGAATGATGTTAATTCTAAGACCTGTTGCACCTGCAATTTCCTCATCCGTTGCGTCTTCTGAATGCAATAAGGCACGTGCAACTTTTAGATATTCTTCACCTCCAATGAGGGCGGCAATCTTCACAAAAGAATCTTCACTATCGTCCGGATGCATCTAATCTATATCATCAATTTTTAGATATATAGTTACCGACAGACAGATGAAACTATACTCGTGATTAAAGTTCACATTAATTCGAGATGTTTAAGAAATAATTTTTACCCAATAACCATCATAATTTCTCGTGATCGATGAGGTTTGCTCTTTTCTACCTTTTCGAATCTAGCTAAAGCTCGAAATGATCTATGATGGGACCCGAATGCAGACCAGGTACATGAGCCAAACTAAACGGACCGTTGGTGAAAGCCTCTATTATATCTCTTCTGATTATTATAGCGACTTTCTCCTCTTCCCCGGTACCGAGAGCCACTCGTCTCATTGTTATACTTCCTCTGACCATATTGATTTTCTCGTCTATCTCGGTAACCATTAGAAGGCCTGTAGGATCTACCTCTCGAAAAAGATGGACGATTGTTTCTACCTTCATATACAGGGACTTCTATGCCTAGTTCAAAATTCAACTTGCGGATTGGTTGCTCTGTACGATTGATAATTCTCTGAAAGTCGTCGACTCGCTCCACAGAAACCAGGGATACGGCCTTGCCAGTCCCACCTGCTCGAGCTGTTCTGCCTATGCGATGAAAATAAATTAAAGGATCCTCTGGAACATCATAATTTACCACATGACTGACTGCAGGGATGTCGATACCTCGAGCTGCTATGTCTGTAGCAACAAGTATATCTTCCCTTGCCGTCTTGAATCTATACATAGCTACTTCTCGCTGCTTTTGTGATAAATCTCCATGTATTGAGATGGCCTTAAAACCCGCATCTTTTAGATCATTAGCCAATCTATGAGTTCGCTGTTTTGTAGCAGCAAATACGATCATCTGTTTCTTACTTTCATTTTTGATCAGCTCGCAAAGATGCTTGAATTTCTGCCTTTCCTGCGTAATTAGATATGACTGATCGATTGTGTCGAGGCTGATTTCTTCTTCATTAAGTAGGACTTGCTTAGGATTAGTCATATATTCTTCTGCAAGGCGAAGAATTTCAGGAGGCATCGTAGCTGAAAAAAGACAGGTTTGGTGCTTCTCACTTATATAAAAAAGAATGAACCTGATGTCATCAATGAAACCCATATCGAGCATTCTGTCGGCTTCATCCAGTACAACATGACTTACCTTGTCTAGCTCGATAGTTCCTCTCTTCAAATGGTCAATGAGTCTCCCAGGAGTGGCAACGACTACCTGAGCTCCTCTCTCCAATCGTGATTGCTGCTGACCGATACTTACCCCTCCAAAAATGGATACTACCCGAATTGAGGTATATTTCGAATATTTTGTAATCTCATGGGTTACTTGAACCGCAAGTTCTCGAGTGGGTACTAATATCAAAAATTGTACCGGACCGTTATTTTTGAGACGCGATAACACAGGCAAACAGAAAGCTGCCGTCTTACCCGTTCCAGTGTGTGCCTGGCCAATTACATCATGCCCTTGCAAAATAAATGGTATTGATGCTTCTTGAATAGGAAATGGCCTGGCGAAGCCTATTTCTTCCAATGCCCTAGTTAGAGGTGGGCTTACTCCTAATTCTTCAAATGTAGAGTTCAATCTTTCTTTTCACTAATATTTTTCTGCACAAATGCACGGAAGAAATGATAAGTAGTATTCCGATACTTGACAGATCTGCCGCCGCTTTTGACGATATATCTAAGAAAACACAGAAATATAAGGGATACGGAATCTGATCCAGCATAAATTAGGATACAGTTCTCAGGTGATCAATTAGGAGTATAAGCGGAATACAAGTTTTTTATATTCAGACCCTTTAATGATTATTCA
>JAATVS010000511.1 GCA_014523695.1 Nitrososphaerales archaeon TH5895 | reverse complement strand
TGCTAAGCGAAACGCCCAGTAACGACTATCAAGACAAGAAACTTCGCGGATCAGGAGGCTACGTTCAAGCCAAAATAACGGAGGAAGAGCAAAGAAAAGGTAACTTAGGAGGGCCTGAGCTTTTCCTAGCAGGTGTAGGAAGACTAGATGAAAATAGGCTCTTGAAGCACTATTGTAACAAATGCGAAGAACAATTTGATGGTCCTCCGACCATTGTGTTCGATAACCCTAATGAAGATTTAGGGGAAGGGGTGATCTTAGAAGAGAAGGGTGAATACAAATGCAAGAAATGCAAAAGTACGATTGCGCAGTACCGTAAGTTTCGATCTCCTCAGAATGAAAAGCTAGAACAAGGCGATTCATCGTTAGTCAAGCCTCAGGGAGTAAGTCAAGAAATTTCTTCGATGAAGCCTGAAGAATCTTCGAGAGCATTTGAACATTCAGCGGTGGGCTCGGCAAATGAAGTACATAGCGCCATGGTTAACGGAGATTTTCTCCCAATACACTCACTAATCGAAATGCCAGCTTATGACGCAGAAGCCATGCTTATTGGAAAAATAAAGAAAATCGGTCTTCGAAGGCTAAAGAATGGAAGAGTTGACGTAAGTATTATGGTCCATGATCAATCAACTGAGAAGGATGCTAATTCATCTGAAATCCTGTGGTCAAAGATCTCCAAGATTGGTGACATTGTGTTAATCAATGAGAATCGCACTAATATGGAGCCCGACCCGTCTAACGGATCTAAAATGCTCGAGAAGTGCAAGGCATGTGGCTATGATAATGAAGATGGCTCGAAGTATTGCGAAGAGTGTGGATCAAAATTATGATAGTGATATGCATGCTTCTATGTGAAGAGATTTTGTGGAGATAAATAGCTCTTACTGTGGCTCAATTGTGGCGGGGGGCTTGCTCGACACGGCATAGGTCACCCAAGTAACTCCTTCCACTTCATTGCTAATTCTATTGCTAATTTTTTCGAGGATATCATGAGGTAATCGCACCCAATCAGCTGTCATTGCATCAACGGAATCGACGACCCTTATGATAACAATGTGACCATAAAGTCTCCCATCGCCAATTACTCCTACCGCCTTATCATCTCCAACGGCCGCATATGCCTGCCAGACTTTATCATACCAGCTTTCGGCCATCAATTCATCTTCGACTATCTTGCTACACTCCCTGGCGATACGAATTTTCTCATGATTCACCTCGCCTATAATTCTTACAGCCAAACCAGGTCCAGGGAAAGGATGCCTCTTCAATAATTGGGTAGGGACGCCAAGATTCTCTGCAAGCCTTTTTACTTCATCCTTGTAAAGTGTATTCAGCGGTTCAATAACCTTCAGATCAAGCCATTTAGGCAATCCCTTCACATTGTGATGACTTTTGATAACTGATGCTGGGCCATGAGACACCCCGCTTTCTATGATATCAGGATAAAGGGTTCCTTGAGCGAGCCATTGAAAAGGACCATGTCTAGATGCAACATCACTAAATACTCGAGCAAATTCTTCACCTATTATCATCCTTTTTTCCTCCGGATCCTTGATTCCACTTAGCCTTGTAGTGAATTGTTCTGATGCATTGACTACGATTAATGGTATATTTAGAACCTGTTCAAAAGATTGGACTACTAACTCCTCTTCTCCGCCTCTTAACAAACCATGATTGACAAATACGCATCTAAGGTTGTTTCCGACTGCCTTATGTAGCATAACCGCTACTGTGGTCGAATCAATTCCTCCGCTAACGGCGCATAATACTCTATCTCTTCCTACCTTATTCCTGATCTCTGAGATCGAGCTTTCTAAGAAGTCTTTCATATTCCACGCAGGCGCGGCCTCACTTATTCGAAATGAGAAATTCCTGAGAATCTCTGTTCCGCTTTCAGTATGTAATACTTCAGGATGGAACTGTATTCCAAATAGCTTCTTGTTTCTGTTAACAATAGCTGCCGACGACGAACTATCGGTATGAGCCAGTACTTCGAAATCCTTTGGTATCGATTCAGCAGTATCGCTGTGACTCATCCAACATCTTATGTTACCTTTTATATTACTAAAAAGATCCGTATTATCATCAATAACAAGGTTCGAACTACCATACTCACGAACATTAGATTTTCTTATCCTTCCCCCAAATCTGTCAACAATTAATTGATGCCCATAACAAATACCTAAGATAGGTATTCCCAGGTCAAAAATACCGTAATCAGGCCTAGGTGACCCTTCAACATATATGCTGGCTGGACCACCTGAGATGATTATTCCTTTAGGTCTGATTTCGCGAAGCAATCTCGCAGGAGTATCATGGCGCAACAACTCGCAATACACATTTGCTTCCCTTACCCTCCTACATATCAGATGGCTATACTGCGAGCCGAAGTCGAGGACTACAATTCTGTCCATGATTCATCGTGAACCCTTTTCAATCATACGACTAAGGACCCATGCGCATGTGTTGAATATTTCATTGAGGCGTTCCTTATCCCTGTAATTGTTGATCCTGATTTTACGTATCATGTTGCTTTCATCTTCTTCAACAAGATAAGTCAAAGAATCTGACTCTTTAATTTGATGATTGCGAGCTTTTTCTTCGTCCTTAACCTTCATACCATCAAGGATTCTTCCCAAGAAAAAAGATCGAAATGGGGCGGTGTTGGTATTTAATGAGATATTGTCGGCAGGAACGATATCTATAAAATCAGTAGTATACTCAGCTTTAGCAAGCAGTAGGTTATCCCTTATTCTATGAAGTTCCTTAGTTTCTGTAATAAGAGATCTAGAAGGATCTGAAGCTGTCGAACTAGATTTGTTTTCCTGGTGTATTATATCCGTAGCGGCTGATTGATTATTTGGTTCTACAGCATTTGAGACTATAGTCTGTTTCGACAGCTGATGACTTGTAATGCCAGATGGTTTGGTTGGAGAGAATTGATTTGTTGGACTAGATTGGATCGGGTAATTATCTTTCAAGATAGATGCTGCTTTGAAACTTCCTGACTTAAGCATGCTATCTACGAGGGAAAGAGTAGCACGCAAGTTTTCAATCTCCTCATGTTTGTCAAAAATCAGTTTAACAAGCCATTCACGAATCTCCGCGGCTCGTTTGATTTCATCGTCAGAATAGCCAGATGACATTTCAATTTGCATTGACACGAAAGATATAAGAGCTTTTCAGAGGCCAAATGTCGATTCATTATTTCTAATCTGGTTGCAATGAAGCATCCTCAAAAGCATTCAACCGAGCTTATGAAAAACTAAGCCCGCTTTTGGGATTGCTCCCAAGGATCACTGGAATGATTCATCCTCTGCTAACTTGAAGCTGCTTCGAGATAGGCAAAACCTCTAATTGGCTTTATCGAGGTATCAAATAGCTCTGATCGTGTTCTACCTGCCAGCATTGCAAGTAATTTTTTTGCTACCTTCATCTTAGCCTTCTTCAATTCAATATCTCTGACCGTATCTTTTGAATACTTTCCAATCTCATTTCCTAAATCCATCCCAACAAGTATTATTTGGCTCGCCCCCAATTCTTCGGCAAGAAAAACAGAGCGATCCCCATCGGTAAAGCCACCGAAATTATACACATTATTCAAAGGCATTACCTGGGTAGAGCCTATGACGTGTCTAAGTTTAGGTACTATTTTATTCATGACTGGAATATTATCGCCGTGTGCGTGGACTACCATGACTGCCCCCAGCTTATCCGCTTTCTTGAGAAACAATTGGTTCCCATCTAAGTCGGTCACAACGATGTCTGGTTTGATTCGGTGTTCTAAAACTGCTTGAACTGCTCCATTAGCGACAATCTTAGTACAGTTTCGATTTTTCTTGATATATGAAATACTAGCTTCTAGGTTAACCCCTGCTCCTATCACCATGACCTTCTTTCCGTGAATTTTCTTTCTTAGCACTTTTAGATCTAATGCCTTTCGCCGAGTCATATAAGAGAGGACTTTTGCGGCTTCTTGGTCCCTCTCAGTGCTATAGCCAAATTGTTCCCTGATCTCCTGATAATAAGGAAACCATTCGATAAACTCCACGGTTAAGGTTGTAAACAAGTTACTAATAGGTTGTTTGCTCGTGGACTTGAAAGTCTGACCGTACAAATTTTTTCTTGTCAATGTCAACGGGGGGGATACAAAACGATGAAAACCAAATAATTCGTCATTCCTGTAACAGTTATAACTTTCCAACACAGAATGTCTCTTATCACTTTGACAATTGAAAAAATGAAAGCAACACCTAGCTTTCCTGGAGATGAGGTTGCATTTATAGAAGAGTTTGAGAGCGGCAAGAATACGTATGTCGACGATGGGAGTATTCGATCTAGCACGGTTGGACGCAAGTTGTACGATTTTAAGAGACGAATAGTAAGGATTGAGCAAAAAAATACTCCAAATTTGCCAAAAATTGGAGATATTCTTGTTGGATACATTGATATGTTATTTGGTAGCATGATATCAGTGAAAATTCTGTATATCAATGATGCAAAATCTATCTCAGGGTTTTCTGCCATTTCAACTACAAGGGGTATATCACTCTCAGGTGGACAAGGCGGATGGCCCAGAGAAAGAGGGGATCGTAGATCGAGAATCACATTCAGGGTAGGAGATATTATAAGAGGAAGAGTAGTAAGCCTTCTCAATTCAAATATTCACATCACTATCGCAGAGAGGGATTTTGGTGTAGTCTACACACTGTGCTACAATTGCGGGGGAAACACAGTGAGAGTGAATAATGCAGTTAAGTGTGTAGAATGCGGGACCTATGAGGAAAGAAAATTGACGGCAGATTACGGAAAAGAAACCTTTAGTACAATTCGCAATGGCAAGACGTTAAATGGTGGTACATAAGGTCGCTTTTCAGGGTGAGAGGGGGGCATATAGCGAACTTGCTGTCATCCAATTTTTCCCTAATTCTACGCCCACTCCGGCGCGATCCTTTCAAGAAGTAATAGAGACACTGTTATCAGGCCTGTCCGATTATGCAGTAGTACCTATCGAGAATTCAATTGAGGGTAGTGTAAATGAAGTATATGATTTACTGTTGCAGTCGAACTTGTTCGTCATAGGAGAAACGTATCAAAGAATACACCACTGCCTTATTGCAATAAAGGGAACTGACCGAGGTTCCTTGAAGGAGGTGTATTCACATCCCCAAGCTTTAGCACAGTGTAGGCATTATCTTAATGAGAAGAACCTTGATCCCGTACCAGTATATGATACGGCAGGAGCAGTAAAGATGATTAAACTGGGCCAAAATAAAAATGCGGCGGCTATCGCAAGCAAGCGCGCAGCTGAAATCTATGGGATGGAGATTTTGGATACGGGAATAGAGGACAGGAAAAATAATTTCACGAGATTTTTTATATTATCCAGAGACCCTACGCATACGAAGCCAACAGGGAATGATGGAACATCCATTATTTTTTCTGTCAAGCATGCACCTGGATCGTTAGTAAATATCTTGTCCGAATTCGCAAGAAGAGAAATTAACCTTACCAAGATCGAATCTCGTCCAACCAAAAAGACTCCATGGGAGTACAACTTTTTTACGGACTTCGAGGGACATGTTCTTGATGCAAGAATCAGGGATGTTTTAACAGTCATAGAACCAAAGACAGCATTTGTAAAGATTCTAGGCTCGTACAAAAAAGAAAACACTGGCTGACAATATAGGGTATTTTCATCGAAGCTTTGCCCGCAAACCAAGTCCCAGTACTATGATTCCAGTTACTATTAGCATGAGTTGACCTGCGAAGGCTATCTGGCTACCTTTCGTGAAAGCACTGCCCCCAATGAACAAATCAGAACTTCCCAAGTTCTCTATGGATATCAAATATTGTCCATCCTTTTGAGCTGTAAAATTATACTGAAAGTCAGAAACATTAGTTACCGACCTAATTACATCGTTTTCAGGATCCACAATCTCAATGCTTGAATTAGATCCTGTGACAGAGAACGCTACAGGATTACCTACATTCATGCTAGGAGTCAATAGATCACTTTGACCTGCTTCAACTGTTCCGTTAAGCGATACTGGAACAGGGGTCAGTGTATAAAGTGCTGATGCCGAGCCGATGACAATGAAAGAAATTCCTGCGCCAAGTAAGATATAGAAAATCCTTGACCTAGACGCGAAAGGCCCTACCATGTATCAAGTGGAACGCAAAGGGACTATAAATACATCGGTCTGAATTCGTTCAACATAGTTGTTCTTGGTCTCGATCTCATCAGATCTGATGTTATCAAATTGAAGGTTACGAGTGACTTCGAGTTCTTCTTCTGGCTATCAAAGCAGGTAGTATAATATGCGCGTTGTCATGTTTGCAATCACATGATATGAGGACTCGTTCCATTCTACAAACATACAAACTATATGATTAGAATCGAAAACAAGCCTTTTTATATTTTCAGGCCAGTAGCCTTGCTACTGCAGATTAGCATCAATCAGAATTTGAACATAGTCATTGTTAACTACTGTTGGATAAACTAAACAGACTGCTTATTTTAGCTGCTCTCCCAAGCTTTCGTCAGTGTCACCGAGTGTTTTCTGAATTTCGTTTTGTGCATCCTTTGTAGGACTGTTATAGTCTAGAAGTCTTCGTATACGAATGGCCCGGTTAGTTCCCAGTCCGGCTATCATTGATAGCTCTGCCACTGATGCGGTCAGTGTTCGTATAGGGGTCTTAAATTTTTTCAGCATACGGATAGCAGTTTTGTCACCAATACCTGGCAAGGAAGATAGGATTGATAACTGCTGAATATAAAAAGGATTCTGCTTACGAATTCGTCTGAGCAGTGGCCCATTAGGTGATCCTTCCATACGGACTAGATTCGCAACTACCATGAGAATTCTGGATGTGCATTCAGGGGTGGGAGCGGGTATTATAGGTATCCTAAATTCTAGTGCAACTTTTGCTAGCGCGTCAAAAATTAGAGGCATCTGTTCGATGTATGATTCGCGGCGATCATCATCCCTCGTTTGAGAATACAGATACTGCTCCTGTTCTTGTAGTAATGCGTTGCCCTCAACCACGATTAATGGCTTAGAATAGTATTGAATCAAATCGTTACACTGCAAAAATAATCGTCCGTCATAAATGGAACTTATCAGATCCGAAATAGTTTTCCTTTCAATGGCAGTCTGAGAAGATACGATGTAGTCTCCTACCGCTAAAAGGGAAAATTCTATTGAAGCTCCAAGGCCACGTAGCAGCTCAGGAACCCGACTGCCTTTCTCTCTTTCGTCAATTACGATCCTAACTCCCACAATTAGATATTGAGATTCCCTCGTTAATGTTTTTAACTAAGTCCCACTGGGATCCCGCATAACCCAATCCCCTCCTAACGTGGTTTGAGATGCGTTTGAGCAATAATAAAATGATCTATTTCAGATAGTTTGTGTGGGCAACGCATTCATATCATTGAGGGCTTTGAGCGGACGAGTTAGTCCCCCCTACTATCCCAGGTCCCCCTGCGGGACCTAAATTCCCTTGTGCGCCTCTTATCATCTGATTAATCTTGGATTCTACTTCCTTCAAGTTGTCCTTCACCCTTGTTTCCTGTTTTGAAAGTACCATTAAACGAGTCTTGGCTAGTTCTTTTTTCTCTTCTAGTTCTTTAGAAATATTATCTTTCTTAACTTTAATTAGTAATGGGCCAGCGCTCTTGTAAACAGTGTCTTCTGGACCCGCTTTACCGAGGTCCTCTAATGCTCTATCTATCTCAACGGATTCCAATTCGACCTGCTGCTTTTGCATCATTATGGCTTGCAAGTTTTGTTGGAGCTGTTGAAAGCGTGATACTTGTTCTTTCAGCCAAGGCGGAAGTTCTTGTTCACTCATTTATATGACAGGGTTTAACAAACACCAACATAAAATCATAGCGCTAAATATCCGATAAAGTGTCAACACATAATTGAAAGAGTCTAAGGTACGAATTTAGAGTTGCACGTAAGGAGGGAATATCATTCGCCTCCACCCGGATTGTTATCATGTGATCGTCGAGAAAAATTTCCGACGTTGATGAATAATCTTTTGAAAAGTATGTTGAATCTGGACGAAGTGCAAAGAAAGCAGCCTCTGCGACTGGCCTAGTCCTTTGATTATTTCGATGGAAGAAGAACCTAATCTCTGATCTACATGGCCTGCGTGCTAATATCATAAGCTCCCGAGGCTACTTTAAAATGACATTTCGGACAATGCCATATCCCAAGTGCAATCCGAGAAAATCTCTTAGAGCCACATGAGGGGCACTTTCTGTGCTTCTTGAGGATTCTGTACACAGCTCCGTATCGCTTTCTAACAGTCGCTCCAAACTTGACTCCTAATCCCTTAAGAGATGTTGATTTACGCTTTCTTCTAGTGACCATTGCTAGTAAGCTCTTTAATTTTGGTTCGAACTTCCTCTCCTTTAATTCTTGCTATTTCTGCTGCCTTCTTAATTTCGTCAATCGTAAATGACCCTGTCGATCCTTTCTGAAGGGCTGCAAATTTTCCTTCAGAATTAGTAGTAATTGTAATCCTAGCATCCATACAAGCCTCTTCTTCAGCAGTTGGGTCAAGAATTACCGAATCGCCTATTTTAACGGCGGTTATGGATACAGGGATAGTTGTGAGTGGCGGATCCATTTTTTTTCCAGTGTTCACCACGGCTTCGCCATCTTGCACCTCAAAGACCGGAAGTTTACTAGACATGAGTGCGGAAACTACAGCGTATGAGGATGCATCAAAGAGATTACCATCATAATTTATGATACTGCAATCAACGAATATGGTATAAACAACCTTTCCCGGAATCAGTGCCAATTTATCAAGATCAACCATTTCAGATTCTCTTACTCCTCGATCAACTACTCTGGCCAATTCGATAGTTTCCTCATCTGGAGGTCCTGGTTCGACATAAGGTGATGCTATTGGAAGGACCTCTGCTGACAGTATCAAGGCACCCTTGTTCTCCAATCCTTCAAATGGTGTTCCCGTTTCAACCTTAACCCCAGCAACGACCTCCGAATTCCCTAACCTTACCCTTGATGAGCCGTCCGCTTTGCCAATAATACCCAACTCTATTTCCAGCGTTCTCATTTCATCCAGGTCTCTTCCATCGAGCCTCTTAGATCTCGAGATCGCCTCTCGCATCTGTTGCTTCCGAAGATGCTCTACTATAATTGTTGAACGTTTTGATGAACTCAAGACTCCTCTTTCAACTCCTGCTCGTCTCCAAAGTATTTTTGAATGAGTGCTCTTCTTTGAATCTCATAAATCATTTTGCAACCCTGTAACGCCTTGTCAAGACACTCATTAAACTCTTCCTGGTTTAAAATGCCGTCCAGTTGCAGAAGAGTCACTCGATCAAGATGTGGCATGTACGCCAATGGCATATCTGCGCTCCCTTCCTTGTCTTCAACATCGTTAATGTCTAGAACGATCTTCCCATCAACCTTTCCAGCTGCGCATGCTGGAACGATATCCCGCATGTTAATGCCGGCATCGGCCAAGGCAACTGATGCCGCAGTAATGCCAGCGCATCTGGAGCCACCGTCTGCCTGTAAAACTTCAACAAATACATCGATTGCTGCCCTAGGATAATCTTCAAGCATCAGCGCTGGCTCCAACGCCTCTCTCATCACTTTCGAAATTTCGACCTCTCTTCTTGAAGGGGCAGGATTCTTACGGGTATCGGTTGAAAATGGTGACATATGATATCTACACCTTAAGACACATCTATCAGGTTGTGCCATGTGTTTCGGATGGACTTCTCTGGGACCATAGACAGCCGCAACAATTCTGTTTTTCCCAAACTCAATATAGGCTGAACCGTCCGCGTTTTTTACTATTCCCACTTGTATCTTGACATTGCGCAACTCATCCATGGTCCGACCATCAGTTCTGAGTCCATGTTCGTCGATTAGGCTCCTTGTTTGAACCATTATTCCTTGTCACCTTTTTCCAATTCTTCTTCTTGCACCTGTTCTTCTGCTTCGGAAATAGAGGAGCTGCTTCCTTCTAATTTTTGACCCTCTGGTGATGCCAACTCTGAGATGGTTTCAGTAGACTCCGGCTCAGCAACGTTTAAGAGCGTCTTAATCCGCTGAGTGAGATTGGATGTATGTGCTTCCTCCTCAACCATCCGAATTGCTCTTATAGCTAGCTGAGTACCTTCTGTGCTCCTGCCGGCAACTACGACTATACCATTTTGTCCTATCAATATTCGCGTCTGGGTTGCTTGTTCTATTGTCTGGATCATAGAGCCCCGTTTTCCAATTAATCGGGGCACACGGGTTGCGGAGATCTTTAAGAATTCGCCTCGTGGAATTTTTCCGAGATCCTTATCCTGGATTGTCAGCATAGGATCCCGTGTCCTATCAAACGCCATGATTCGCGCTGTAACTAGATCGCCT
>JAATVS010000510.1 GCA_014523695.1 Nitrososphaerales archaeon TH5895 | reverse complement strand
ATTCCACTTTCGAACATGCGCAAATTTTTTTCCAAATTTTTACTATTGCGGCTACTTGCACAAGCGAATGAGCGATTTCTTCGCTTTTCTATTTGTTATCAGTTTGAATTTCTAGGCATTTTCCCTCTTTTCTTAATGGTACAGAGTTCATACATGTATGCTTTCAATTCTTTATGTGGGATAAGGAGCGAGCCTTCATACTGAGGTTGGCTGTTGTTAGAATTCGTCTATTCTTATCATAGGCCGAGAGCATCTTTCAGATCTATTTCGTGATCCTGCTCTTGCCTGATAATATCTCTTAACGCTTCAGAGAGAGCAAATTCACCTGATCTCTCAGCCTGTCTAATCCGCTCCCTGTAATTCTTGATTGTTTCTTGTTCAGCTTTGAGATCCATTTCAAGCATTGTCTTTGAATCTTTTGAATATTCTGCCTCTTTGCTTTTCATCGTTGGATCTCCACCCAGATAGTCGATCTGTCTAGATACCTCCAATGCATGTGCAAGCTCCTGGGACGCGTGTTTTTTTAACTGTTCTGCTATGTCACTATATTCTGCACCCTTCAGTGTAGAACTATAGACTACATATTGGATAATCGCCTTGTACTCTCTTGCGAGATCTTCATTTAGGCCTTTGATTATCTCGTCCTTGCTAGAAGATGAACCTTCACCGACATCTGCTGCTTCATAATTGCTATTTGGCATATGTTTTTCTAATTGTTCAACCTCTTAAAGCTATCGAGATAGAGAACTCATTAGGTTCTGAACAGTTTTTATGAAGTTTCGTTTGGCGTATGAATCTAAGCAAATGAGTCAGGTTTATCTATAAGTTGCCTTAGATTCATTAAAAGTGCGACAACACTCAAGTTCATTACGATTCTCTATCGAGTATGATGCCATAGTAGTAGGTGCAGGCCATAATGGTTTAACTTGTGGATGTTATCTCGCAAGGGCAGGCCTTAGAGTATTGGTCTTAGAAGAATATCACTCTATAGGAGGTATGACAATTACCGAAGAAATTACTCTTCCTGGATTCAAGTCTGATATACACGCATTTGGTTATCAGCTTGCAAATGCGTCTCCGGTCCCAAAGGAGTTAGGTCTTGACAGATTTGGCTTCGAGCTAATCCATCCGGAAATATTATTTTCGCATATTTTTCCAAACGGTAGGTATATTTCTATGTTCAGATCTCTTGAGAAGACATTAAAAAGTATTGAAAAGTTTTCAGTAAAAGATGCTAGAGCATGGTATAACTTATTTAACAAATATTTGTTGGATCGAGAGAAAATATTTTCTTCTATAAACTCACCTCCGGTCGAGAGAATTCCTGCGGCTGAAGAGTACCGGAATCAGCTGCAATCTATGCGTTCATGGTGTGACGAATATTTTGAATCAGATGAAGCTAAGGTCGTATTCGGAACCTTTGCAGCATTTGTAGGTCTGTCTCCTGATGATGCTGGAGGGGGAGAGGTATGTCATTTATTTGCAAGCATTGCACAGGATAAAGGTAACAATGTAGTAAGGGGTGGCTTTGGTAACCTTCCTAAAGCGCTTGCGAGATACATTGAATCCAAAGGCGGAGTAATAATGACCAATGCGAGTGTTACTAAAATCATTATTGAGAACAACAAAGCTATAGGTGTCAGTTTAGCCAATGGGAAGAATATCTTAGCGAAAAGATTGGTTGTTTCTAGTATTGATCCATCTACTTTAATCCTTAAACTTATTGGACAAGACCATGTTGACTCAACTATCGTAAATAGCATTAAAAGATTTGAATGGGGAGACTCTGTTTTTGGTATTTATCTAGCCTTGGATGGAAGGCCAAAATATAAATCAGATCAAGAGGTTGCTAGCTCATCGCAGATTCATATATCCTCTCCAACACTAGAAAATTTTTCAAAAACTTCCTACGAATGTAGAAGTGGAATGATTCCAAGCAATCCACCATCAATAATGAGTAATGAATCCATTATGGATCCGAGCAGAGTGCCTTCTCAAGCTCACGGAACAAATAAACACCTTGTAAAAGTCCTTGTATTAAGTGTACCCTATGACATAAAAAATTATGGTATAAATAATAATACCAATAACATGGATACAAATACGGATTGGTCTCACATTAAGGAACAGTACAGCGATCAGATTATTGACACGATTACAGAAGATTATATTCCAAATCTAAAGGAAATAGTCTTAAAGAAAGTGACATACTCTCCAGTAGACTACGAAAAAAGGCCCACAACCTGTATCAGGGGGACTCTTTCATGTGGAGCTGTTCTACCATATCAGTCAGGGTCGATGCGTCCGATACCTCAATTGAGTAATTATAAAATTCCTTCTCTTCAGAATGTATATCTATGTGGATCAGGAAATTATCCAGGACCCGGTGTTTCAATGGCCCCAGGGAGGAATGCTGCGCAGGTCATACTTACAGATTTGGGGATTAATTTTAATCGGTTGGAGGGATAAGTTTTTCAATTATGTCAAATTAACTTCCTTCTTAACGGAATTTAAGTGCGATTCACAGTTTTGATCAGGTCATTCATACCTATCGGTTTTCTAATAAAACATTCTTCGAGTAGAATCTGGAGATGCTGTTTTTGAATTCATTCTATGTGATTGGCTACTGACTTACAAGAACAAGACGATTATTGAATTCAAAGGCCAAACTTGTTTGCTTTAATTTTATCCTAATCTGGTCCGCGAAGCTAATAGTCTTTTGTTCATCTATTTCGTCTGTATGTACTTCTACCCTAGTATATTTTACTGGCTCAAGTTTTCCTTCAAAGTATCCATCAAATTCGATAAGTGACATATTTCCATATTCGTCCGCAATTGTTCGAACGGTTTCTGAATATCCTTCTAATCGAGGAAGATAGAATTTAACAGAGTTTTGAAGTATCTTTACCCTCATACAACTGATTTTAGATGTAGGCTGACTTATATTCTTGAATGAGATCTATCACAACTAGTATCTGTATGTGCTATTCCTCCATGATCCCATTATCTTTAAGGAAGCCAATTGTCCCTATACCGCTGTTTACGCCAAAATATTTTGAATTTAATTCTAGAACAGGACCACCAAGACCCTACATCATCTTGTTCTTATATACGACTGATATCGTTAAATAATTTGTTATTAGTTATACAATATGAGCGATAGATTAGATCATGGCGATAAAAATGATGAGAATAGCACTGATGTAGAAGCGTCTTTCTCCTGTGCTGATTGCGGACAACAATTCAAGTCACGTCAAGAATTAAAAGAACACGAAAGTACGCAGCATTAAATTCGTGTAACTTTTTTGCTATTCTTTACATCTTCACATATACTAAAATAATACATGGCTTGACTGTATTTTCCGGGGACAAAATCTGTTGGAATCAACTTTACCTCTGCTGCATGATCCTGATCCAAAATCTGATATCTGCCATTTGAATTAGCATCAACCCAGATGCAGTGTCCTCCCATTTGTGCTTCTGTCGTCTTCTTTGCAATCTTCGCGAAGAGCAGTAGACGGGCAGATTTGTGTATAGCCAGGGTATAATGAAAACCATCATTGCCTATTGCCCCATAACCATTATCAGATGACTGTCATTTTTGTGACCATCCAACATATTGTTGCAATGGGTGTTCATGTATCATTTTACTTTTCTCGGTTAAAACAGTATGACGTCTGATGTATGGATTAGAAGCGCATTAAAAACGTCGAATACAAAATCCTTAATAACATAGATCATAACGTTAGTACTGCTTGAAAGCTAACGCCAGAACAGGTTCAACCGAATCCATAGTACTTACTCATCACACTAACAAAGGAGTGTACCCGAAAAATGACGATACTATTGTATCCACGTATCTAACCAATGTGGCAGTAGAAAATGAATCAACTGCTCAAAAGTACAATGAAAGATTAAAGAAATTTGGTAAATATACCAATGAAAGATATGGTCTACAAATCCAAAATATTGTCACGGAAATCAGGAGGGCCGAGATAGATCCTTACGATCTCCTTACGGGATATATACTCTTTCTGAAACAAGAAAGTAATAATACTATTGCCCCAAATTCATTAAAGAACCATGTTATTACTATCAAGAACTTCCTAGAATACTCTGATATTGACATTAGTCCTAGAAAATTCAAACTAAAGGTAAGATTGCCAAAAATAGTTAGGAAGAATAAGGAAGCATTATCAAAGGAAGATATCGTTGATATTCTAAACGCGTGTTCAGATATACGTTTGAAGACGTATGTTATGTTCTTGGCGGCTGGTGGATTCAGAGCAGTAGAAGCGTTATCTGTTCGAGTTAAAGATTTGGATTTAGATTCTAAACCAGCCCATGTTTTTGTAAGAGGGGAATATACTAAAACTAGAGCAGATAGAATTGTGTTTCTTACCGATGAGGTAACACAACAGCTAAAGTCCTGGCTAAGCTACAAATATAGAAAAAGAAGGGTTTGCCATAACAAAGACGGAAGTACAATCACAGAATACAGAACGCCCCCTAAAGAAGAAACCGATCTAGTATTTGCTGTTTACCAAACCAAGAGAATGCCAAATCCAAATGGCATATATGACGATATAGCAAAAGCCTTCGCCAAAACACTGGACAGAATGGGTAGAGGAGAAAGAGAAGAT
>JAATVS010000509.1 GCA_014523695.1 Nitrososphaerales archaeon TH5895 | reverse complement strand
TCTGCTATATCATGTGCTTGTAAGGTTTCCATCTTTTTTGACGCCTCAATAAAGCGTGACATAGACTCATCAGTTATTGTTTCAAGCAACTCTGTCGATACCGTTCCAGGCTCAATACAAGTTACCCTTATCTTCGACCTCGGACTGAATTCGATTCTGAGCCCTTCGCTAAAGGCAGTTATTGCGTGTTTAGTCGCACAATAGACAGTCCCCCCTGCAAACACTAATCTTCCTGCTACGGAAGACAAGTTGACGATGTGTCCTGATTCCTTCTGTAGCATATATGGTAATACTGCCGATGTACAATAGAGAACCCCCTTAATGTTTACATCAATCATCCGTTCCCATTCATCAAATTTGTTGTTTTTGAAAAAACTTAATGGCATCAAGCCAGCATTATTTACTAATATATCAACTGTGCCCCATTTCTTGACAGCGGCGTCAACGAATGAGTTGCAATTTGCCCTGTCGGCAACATCAAGGTCGTGAATAAGGATTTCTGCCCCTCGAGAATCGCTTATTTCTTTTTCTAACTCCTTTAGCCTTTCAGCTCGCCTAGCTCCGGCTGCTACATGTGCACCGGCCTTTGATAAAGCAACTGAAGTAGCATAACCTATCCCACTGCTCGCTCCAGTAATTAGTGCGACTTTATTTTTCAACATTTAATTGACACTTCGTAATTCTAAGTCCTGGGAAACATCTAAATAAATATTGGTTTTGCCATTAAGACATCATAACATATTCTATTGGCCCGAGATGTTGTCATAAAAAATCTAATAAGGAGTCAGTCATAGACTTGTCCCGAATGTACTCATAACGCAGGAGGACACGGGTAATTATAGATTATCATCTAGTTGGGGGAGAGCCATTTAAGGGCAGTCATATTTTAGACCACCACCGCAGATCTGCTTGCGCTCCTCATACCTTCATTTATGCTGCAAACCTGACAACATTTGACTGTATTCTTATCTGGATTTTCTAGAGATTGCCCATTCTTCCTGGTCAACAGTTATGATTATGTAGTGTACATCTCTTTTTGCAAGAAGGGAATTTCTATAGGAAAGCCTCCATATAGTCCTCATGATTTGGGTACTCACAATGGTCAGTTTTCATACTGCTGATTGCTTGATTCACCAAATAACGTATCAGGCCTTGAGTTAAGTACAACCCTGAATACTCAGGATCAATCTTGAAATATAATAACCCATTCAGATAAAATTATTTCAATCTAGAATGTAAATATTACATGAAATGGCACAAAAAACAGAATTGTCTATAAGAGAGGCCACTAGGCACATTTGGACTCCCTTAACATGTGAAAACTTTGGCAATGCCTTGTGTGATTGTGGGTATTGCAATACAGAAGGATAATCCACAATCATCTTTTTGCAAGTTCTCGAATATGAGCAAAGTATATCACAAGAAGAGATATTTTTTTAACTTCTAGATTTGTGTAGTATCATAACCTTATGTCAATGGGTAGGAGGACTAAGCACAAAGTAATCTTTGCCTTAATAGTGATTACTACTGTACTTCTGATTGTCTGGGCTGGATACGTGAATTATACGAATGTAGCGGTAGAAAATAATGCAACGATAATGGCTGACTTGAATACATATCTTGGTGACAGAATCCTTTCACTTCAGGTCATTAAAGATACTCTCTTTATTTGGTATTTCTTCTGACCATGGCTTATTGCATACCTATTATAATTCGAATTAAACCCCCACTTATCGAGCGTAATTATCGAGATTTTACTCAAAAGATAACATCATCCCCCGGTAACGCTATGTCTTTATAAGAATTGAAATTCTATGTCTCATGTTAATAGAGGGCTTGTTTTCTATTGTCTCTCATATCCTCTACGTACTGGATTTGTAAAGATTGAGCTTGTTGGAGAGTCAGTCCTAAGATTTGGTCACATGTCTGCCCAGCATATTTAAAAAAGATCGGTTAGGCATACTACATATCTTATTTTGGTTTCTTTGGAATAAAGAGAGCTTTTGAATTGAATATAGGCTGGCGAGATTTCGAGTTGTTACTCTAGTCTCATCTATACTCTCTCACGTATAAGAGAGTTGTTTAGGTTCTATATACAGACATTCCAAAGATATTAAAATTCTAATCTCATACCGGACTGTTGTCAGAACTCTCAAAGATCTTGTAATGATGGAATGTTTTAAAAATATATATCGCCATAAAGTGTACAAATGTAAAAATGTGGAAACTCTAACATTCTACGGACGACTGTTATTCCAATTTTAATTTTGTATCGCTCAGGCCACATCCCATGCATTTATAGACAGCTGCCACCCTCAATTCACTTTTCAAAACCATCTCACCACCACAGCAAGCGCATCTCAACACAGATTTACCTCTTTTATTTAACATATTATCCTTTTTTTAGCTTTTGGGTTATTTTGATATGTTGGAAGACAACTCTACCTTATCATGGACACCGTACAAATTCGCAAGTAAAACAATACAACTTTTGTGCGGATGCGCGTTCTCCATCCCGGCAACGTCCATGTATCTAAGCAGCAATCTCAAAAGGGGATTCCAAAAAGTGAACAGATGCTGATTCATTTAATCCCGAATCTGATAATGTGGCCATCTGGTGTTTATTTTTTCATACTTCGGAACCACTATAGTGAACACTAAGGTACCCTAATGTTTTTTCCAAATTCCATCTTGTCAAAGATCTGATGTTACCGTGTATATTTTTTCGATTTTTATCTTCAACTATTCATGAAATCCGTGACGAACCGCTAAACACCGATGATTAATAATTATAGAGACTTATGAGTAGACTTAATCAATATAGCAAGAGATTATAGATAATGTATATGAATCCATTTGAAATGGTTGGATATGTTGCATTAGGTTTTGTCCCTACGTTACTCGCAATGAAGATAGGATGGGATTTGGCAAAAAAGAAGATACTGTTTTCATATCTTAAGAGGGATAATGTGTACGCTACCGATGAGCCTACAACATTAATAACTACGAGCATTTAGTGCTTGATCCTGACTACGAAGGTTGTTCAAGCATCGATGTTGCAGGCATATTTTTAGCATTCTTCCCATTTTTCCACTAGAATGAATAGTGATACCAGCAAACAACACAATTCAACTTCGGAATTAACGTGCTAACGAAATGAAACAGAAAGAATTCTG
>JAATVS010000081.1 GCA_014523695.1 Nitrososphaerales archaeon TH5895 | reverse complement strand
CAGGTAGTTGTAGAATCTGAGACAAATAATATTACGGCCTCATTTCCGTCTCCAGAATCATATGATCTAACATTTCTTACCGCTGCTTTAATTGCGGTGTCGTCAATCCTATTTGCGATGCTTCTAATCAGAAGTACGAGACACCAGAATGGAGATAACAAAGAAATTGGAATTCCAAATAAATAAAGAGTTGTCAATTTTAGTTACGATATCGTCATATGTCATTAGAAACAAAATATATGTTGAACAACTTTTATTACGTAACTCAAACACACTCCTCCATGTTACTATCTAGGAGGTCTATATGATAATTAACCTAATTTTCGAATCACAATTGAGTTGGCTGTGCCAAATTCTCTTGATATTTTGTAAATCGATTGGAAAAGGAGATTTTTAGATATTTAATAAAATGAAGAATACGGATAGCGAAAAGAGGAAAGAAGAAAAGGAACGACATGCTACATGGCTTGAGCTATTTTATGATTTAGTATTTGTGGCAGTAGTATCTCAATTATCAGAAAATCTAAGCCATGATATTTCTTTGGTTGGTATACTAAGTTTTGTTGCTCTTTACATCCCTGTATGGTTTGCATGGATTGGTGCTACCTTTTTTGCTACAAGATTTGGCACTGATGACTTAGCGCACAGAATACTTACTTTGTTGCAGATGATGGGAGCTGCGGCTATGACTGTAAATGTTTCCCATGGACTTGGTGAAACTTCGACTGGTTTTGCTCTCTCTTATGCTGCAATTAGATTTCTTCTGGTAATAGAGTATGTTCGTATAGGTCGTCTCATTCCTTCTACTAAGCCGTTGACAGTTAGGTATTCGGTCGGTTTCGCGTCATCGGCTGTAATCTGGACAGTATCAGCATTTGTACCACCTCATTTACGATTTATTCTATGGGCAATAGGCTTGACCATAGATTTCATAACACCATTTCTGGCTGGACAATTAGCCATCAAGTTCGCACCTCATATTTCTCATTTGCCTGAACGAATGGGACTGTTTGTTATTATTGTACTCGGGGAATCAATTTTGGGAGTAGTTATTGGTCTTGCTGGTCATGAGTGGGATATTTATTCATCATTGTCTGTAGGCTTAGGACTTAGTATTCCATTTAGTCTGTGGTGGATATACTTTGATAATATAGGTGGCTCTGCCATAAGAGCAGCCACCGAAAAAGGTAGAAGAGGTATATACTATATTTGGTTGTATGTACATTTCCCATTAGTAGTTGGGCTTACAGCAATTGGTATTGGCATAAAACAAGTAGCATCAAGTAACCAAGAAATCCCTTTACCTTCTTCAGATCTTTGGCTTATTTGTGGTTCAGTATCCGGCTGTCTGTTTGTTCAGGCAATACTTCATTTGGTTGCGGTCGAAGATTCGGATATTGAACCTAAGACAAGAAGAAAATGGGCGGCATTTAGGATTATTTCTGGGATTGTCATAATTTCCATAGCAATTCTGGGTTTGAAGTTACTCCCGTCAGCTCTCATGCTTATTTTAGCATTTATATGCGCTCTCCAAATTGTACTCGATTTAAGAGATCATCCTCATCATAGAATTTTTAGATTGTGGTAGCTATCTAGCTGAATCAGTAGTAGAGTTCTAGGATCGTATTCTATTATGGATTCTATTATTCTTTCACACTTAGGACTTTGTAATTCTCGAATTAGTAACTACTTCAATATTATTTAAGCAACAGACAAGGGAAAGCATATTTGGTAACAATATATTACACACGACCCATAATTTGCCGAAACTAGAACATGGCCTCCTACCTGACAACATACGGCAGGGGGTTTTGTTGGTAATTTGTGTATAGCGATTCCTTGTGACACTAGACTACCAATTCAACCGTTTTGGTACACATAATTTATATGAATTTGGGGTCAGTTAGCTGGAGCCCATACCGTACTTGAACAATGAACAGTAAAAACACCAGCCAACCTTCTCGCATAAGCTAGTCGAACTCCAGTAATAAGCTTTGCAACTGCATGGGAGTTGGCTGGTGGATGAGTGATATATCAACAGCACTGACAACACACCAACCAACTCTTATGCGGTAATAATAGTGTGTGGGCAACATGATCTGCAATATGTATAGGATTACTGACGCACTAAACCCTTTTTTTCATATAGCTTTCTCGT
>JAATVS010000508.1 GCA_014523695.1 Nitrososphaerales archaeon TH5895 | reverse complement strand
GTAGTAGTCATTATGATGACCAAACAATTGAAAATCTAAAGAATTACTACCAGGTAGAAGATCATCAATCCATTGATTTATTAAGATTTATAAAAACACATGGAACACGTCATGACTCCGATGATCGGGAAAATCTCATCAATCCGCATTAACAGCCTGAGATAGGTTAAGGCATTTCGCTAAGGTTCATTTAAGCTTATAACTTTTTGCAAATTTTTGACATTATCATAATAACTAAAACACACATAATTGCAAGCCTTATTTTGTTGGTACCCAACATACTCCAAGTCTGTCAGCTAAACTTATCAGGAATTAGAACCCACCGTTAGCACATTTATGTTAGACTTGTTCTTTAAGAATCTGAAAGCGACAGACGTATTTCAAATTTTGCTAATATGAATATAGCTATTCGTTTACTAGTATGATGGATCACAGCGCGTAATATCTTATATTGCCTATAACATTTTGTATTGCACCGAAGGCTGTATTTGTAATCGGTGGATAACCAGATCCAAGACTATAGAATTTTTCAAGATAAGTGATTCAAGAACAGAGCTTCGATGCAGTAGCTGCAAAGGTCTTATAGGTTGGTGGGACGAAGCTCCACGAACTAAAAAGATAATGCCTTTCCAGCGAGCTTGGTCACAAGAAGAATGTTTGGCTATGCGCAAGTTCTAATAGAAAAAATATCAGATTTAAGTCAAAGCCCGTTTTTACTTAATGCAGATAAGCATAACTTTCGCTCTTGCTATCAAATGAATACTCAATATATGTTCATTATAGCAGCGATGGCAGTAATGCTCATTGGTGCAACAGTTTTTGCAACAACTGATAGTGCATTTGCAGGCGGAAAGAAGCATTATGAAAAGAATCAAGCAATCAGCCAAGCTAACGCTTGTGGTAACGGTGAACTACCATTAAATGTCTTCTGCCAGAACATTGATTCACAAGTTCAAGGCGAAGAAAACGCTGTAGCAATCGACGGCAGCCAAAGCGCAGATTAAGAACAAATCATCTTCACTTTCTTTTTTTGAATTTCCAATTGGTGACATTATTGGAATACGCTTTTCATGCACAAGAGTAGCTATCAATTTTTTAAGACTTCTGTAATAAATATACCTGCTTATACAGTAGTATATATTCTGTCATTCCTTTTTTTTCCAATATGGCATGGATAAATTACATCGCTGCTGTATTACTAACAATACAGATTATTGTCATAGCCAGCTCATTTAGTTCCTATGTAGTAGCGGAAAAGATACAACAAGATAGTACTCCAGTTACGCTTACCCCTGCCATAACTCAAAATATCCTAACTATAGTTTCTCTATTGATAGGTACGTCGTCATCCGTATTGGGACTTAGAATTCAAAATCTAGCAACACCAGCATCATCAAACCGCATCACCATCGTTGATAATTACTAACAAATACATGAACACATTGATACCAGCATTAGTTATCCCATCAGTATTCATTATCATCTTTGGAATAATTTTGGTTGGAATACAGTTAGAGCCTGGCGATCTTGCTTATTTACTATTATTGTTTGCTCTCTTTATTCCAGCAGGAGTAATACTGCTTCTAATTAGAAATTTGCGTAGAATACCGGAGAAACAGCATAACATCGACTAGATTTCGGAAAACGAGAGTCGAGATGTGGCATGTAATCACTTTCTATCTTATCATGTTGTCAGGGTATAAGCTTCTTGATCATATTAAAGAATTCAAGCTCATCCATATTTTTCTTACCTGCAGCCCAGGATTCTACATCTTTACCTGCCAGATATCGAAGGCGGGGATTAGGGTTCGAAGCAGCATCCACGATAACATTTGCAACCAGTTCTGCATCAGATGCGTTCTTTGCTAGTTCACTCGCATTAGCCATTAATTTTTGCATCAGCTCAGAGTATGGTGATGCCGGGTCTTGCGCTTTTTTGGCTACGACCATTGCATGTTCAAAGTTAGTCTTAACAAAGCCAGGTTCTATCAAGATCACTTTTATTCCAAATGGTTCTAATTCATATGCAATAGATTCACTCAGACCCTCGACGGCAAATTTGGTACTAACATATGCTGAAATTCCTGGAAAACCAAAGATACCAGTACCCGAACTGATATTCAGAATTCTACCAGATCTTTGTTTTCTCATTGTAGGTAGAACTGCCTGAATTACTCTAATCAGTCCAAATAGGTTGGTTTCATACTGAGACTTAATCTCTTCCATTGAAAGATCTTCTAATGCGCCTCCGAGTGAATAACCTGCATTGTTTACCAGAACATCAATTCGGCCGGATTCAGATATTATATGATCTACCGCATTCTTCACCGAATTATCATCAGTAACATCTAGCTGAACAACCCTAATAGGCAGGCCCTCTTTCTGCACCGCTGTTTTTATTGATGTATCTTTTTCTGGAGACCGCATCGTAGCATACGTGATGTAACCATTTCGTGCTAGTAAGAGTGCAGATTCTAATCCAATTCCGCTTGAACTGCCTGTAACAATAATAACCTTATGATCATTCATGTTCTAATATTAATCCGGCTTTATTTATTGTTGGTGGGACCGGTACTCCTAACAATGGACAGTCATGCCATCGCGAGCTAAATCATACATATCTCATACGCTGTTTTACCTATTCTTTCATATTCTTCGGTGACCAATCTCAATCTTACTATTGTCACATTTACATGTATTATTTAGGATACATCAAAATAATGGATAACTATTTCCATTCAAAATCTGCATTATTTCAATTGAACTAGAATTAGCCAGCTGTATTTGGCTGATTAAGAGTAATAGCGTTAATCACAGTGCTCTATGTTATGGTATTGTTCCTAAAGTGGAGTCAGCAGTTGTGTTAACGTATGAGAGTGAAATTCCAGAATGAGCCTCAAGCCATGAATAAAGATCTGCTAAAACATACTGTGGAATTGGTAGTGGTTAGGTCAATCCGATATCTAAGGGCGTTTGGCAAGACTTTAAAGTGTATCAATAATTCACGAGGAAATATGTTCAATATGACTTGAACCCACTGCGATCTGTGTATGATCTCCAATTTTAGAATTACCATCTTCTGACTGACTTACAGGATAACGGTTTATATATTATGGATATCCTGAAGCTATGTAGTGTCATTGTTGTGGTAACACCTGTTACTGTCGAGGACAAGCTCCAAGAAGATGGTGACCTGATCTATGCTGGTGAGTACCTGGATATAGCGGAAACTCCAAAAAGCGATTATGCAATGAGGCTAAGAGTCAGACGACTTGTTTGTCGAGTCTGCAAGTTGAAATTTAGAACACGTCAAGAAACTCAAGAGCATATTAGACGTGAACATAGAGTACAACTTAAAAGTTATTGGAGATAAATTGCAGGATCGGAAGATAATTTGAAAAAAATATGGGGTAAAGATCATTGTATAGCTATTTCAACTCTTGGCATACTCTTTTAGGCCTGTAAAGTCAATTCCAACTAGAGGCTCATTTCCAACAACCCACGCGTTATGTCGAGGCGGAATTACAGCAGCATCTCTCGATACATCAGACGATTTTTAGAGGTCTGGAACTTGTCCAAAACCTGATAGCATCAAGTAGTCGTAATCAGTTTACCATTTGGCCATATTCGAAAAGAATTATCTATGGTAATTCAGATATCTAATTAGCTATTGGCAGTCAGGCGCCACACATATTCTGCATCTTTCTTGACTTAGTCATTTCTTTCTCGACAATCTTATTCATCTTGTTATGAATGTCTTATACGGAAGAAGGGGGGGGTAAACGATCTCCAGAACGAGTTATCATTACACTGGGAGTTCAGTTTTTCAATGATAATAATTATATGATCTCGGGGGAGCTATCGATACAAAAACCGACAACTAAAGCGAACGTCATAAGCTATAAACTAACTAGTATTAGACAGACATTTTGGAGTGATGCATGTTTTATTACGCTAACACATTAGTATATATTACCATAATGTCTTTTAAATGTGATTTTTAATGAGTTACGGACAGAATACAAGCAGCTTATCAAGACCTGTAGAAACAGGTAAAGAATACACAGTAGATGTTACTGACACAGGCAGGAGTGGAGACGGCGTCGCAAGAATAGAAGGTTTAGTAAT
>JAATVS010000507.1 GCA_014523695.1 Nitrososphaerales archaeon TH5895 | reverse complement strand
CTTTATCTTCCCACTAATACGGCATACCCTCACTTGTCCATCTGTGCACTTAACAACCACATTGTCCCCGCCTACAAGCTTAATAACCCTGCCCAGCAACTGTCCTTCTTGGGGGAGGACCAATTCCTTCAGATGAGACTCGCTCAGTACTTTCCTTTTGCCTATTTCTAAGACCTACCTATATTACCCCAACGAACATGTAATAAAAACGTATCATTTTAAAGGAGAACATATGATTTTAACGGATAAAACCCAGATAGCGACAAGAATTGCGGATGTCTTTCCAAGGTATACAGTTCTGGTAATAATACTCAGCTAATTTATCTACGGAATATAGTAATAATAAAACCCTTGATCGTTCTCTCCAATGCCTCTTAAAGAGGATCTCGATAGAAATAATTGTTAAAGCATCTTTTATGTCCTAAAATATAATATAGCTGATTCCGAATATAGATTGCTTCATACAACTATCGCGAAATACTATATCAAGTAACACTCTAAATCTTTCTTATTCCTCATCTAAAGCAAACTACGTGATAAGACGATATATAGAAGAATCAACATAGCCATATTGTTATCCACGTCCTAATTACCTCATAAAAAGGTTTTAAACAAGGATTAAAGTATTTCCAATGTTACTGAGCATTAGAATCCCCTTTTGCATTAATTACTATCATATACACTTTTTTAATAATTACTTGTACATTAGTTTATAAAGCGTTACTACATATCGCGTCTCAATTTTTTTGTCTAACGCCAGAAGTGAAGCACTATTATGGTTTTGTTCAATCTTCCATTTTCATGTTGTCCATCGGTATCATTCTTTCCATTCCACCATAAAGTTCCAAATATCTTTCTCCTTTGTGAGTTATCTGATAAGTTTTTCTATCTTCATCGTATTTCACAAGCTCATTATCTAACAATTCCGCTAGATATTCTCTCAATTGATTGGTTGACAAGTACGCCTTAAACATGATCTTTGTTTTGCTCGTACCTCTGCCTTGAGCGGCTTCTAAGATCATCGCAATAATATCATTTCTAGCTCTATTCTTCACTGCAATTCTCTAAACTATATTCATGTAACATATTTATGGAGGACTAATGCATCGTCTGAAAATAAAATAGCTACAAATCATACTGTCAACTAATTAAAGCATGGCTAATTATTGATTGTAACCTAAGATTTATTTCTTTACTGATTTTGCTGCCTGTTCCAGATCCGGCAGTACATTACTAGATATTGGAGTCGAACAATTCAAGGTTCGTACCCACACTTATACTAGTGAAAGGGCCCAGAATCTGCAGAGTTCTAGTGCTACCTACAAAAGTATTTGTTTAAATATGAAATTAGTATAATACGATATACCTAGTACTGTTATCAGGAACGAAATATTTCTCATTTTGCAGGATCACCACCTAAGGTTAGAAATAACATGATCATAGAGATCGGATGAAATTCCTTAAACGGGGAGGCAAATCAAAATTGGCTAATTGAAGATAGCCGTAGTAACTAATACGGTATTTGTCCTTATCTGCGCTTTTTTGGTAAAACTCATTTTTTTACTAAATTATGGGTTTAAGAGAAGTCTGGTGTTTGAAAATGCTATATCAGATTATTCGGATGTAGAATCAGAGATAGATAAAATCACGAAAGAATTCTCTCTTTTAGGAAAAATTGAGAGGCATTCCATGCAGCATTAGAATCATTATATTCACGTTAACGATCCGTATTTGGTAAACGAGTAACTGTAGAGAACTAAAGTGCAAGGGCCCAAGAAAATCATGGTATATCTAGGGTTCAATTTGTTCATCAAATGACCTGGTCCTATGTGCTCTAAAGCATGTCGATTCCCAACGTAGGTATCTAATTGACTCCATTCACTAGTTAATCACTGACTATCGGTCATCAAACAGCAGGGGTTCTTTTAGATAGTCTTACGATTTCCATTCATGCATCAGATCTTAATATTGGTAACTATGTTATGCAAGGAAGAGAGATGAAGCAACCTATAAATGACGATTAGAGAATGTTCTATTGAATGTCACAGCCTCACTTTACAGATGGAAATCTCATAATACTCTTTGGTGTACATACTGAGAGCGAGGTAGTTGAAACAGTTCCAAATCATGTTGAAGAACGGATACGAGTCTGTGTCGATTTGTTTCGGATAGTTAAGACTTCGAAACCCGATCGAGATAATACGTTGATACTAGTAGTTGCGGATACCAATACTGGCCAAAACATAAAAAAAACGCTAATTAAAGGCGGAATTGATGAAGGTCTGATCCTATCTACTGACTCACCTAAGACCGTTGAGGATACTTTTGACTATGTGCTCAAGTTCATGAAAAAGCGGGCAAATCCTCCGTATATCTACTTCGTTGGATCGGTTTGGCATAAGGATATTTATGATTCAGCCATTTTCTCAAAGATGAATCACTATCAGATAAGGTTTGAAGGCGCTCCAGACCACAGACCAGTAAATGATGTTGCAAGAGAAAAAGCACTAAACACGCCGACAAGAGGTATTGGGTATTACAAAGACAAATTAAAGAATAAAACCGTCGATATGGTCCTCAACTACATATTTCCGGATGATAAGAATAGGTAGGAGGTCGTCGCAATACCAATTCATTCTCGCTTACCGATCTCGACAAGGGCGAGATTGATTTTTCAATACTGTTCACAGAAGACATAGAGTCTGTGATGCCTGTAGATATTCTCTTTTGTGGATTGCCCGGAGTAGGCAAGACAACACTCGCTATGTCAGTTGCCTCAAGAACAGGAGCAAGCATACTATCTTCTGACAAGGTAAGGAAAGAGCTCATTAGATACCCTACCTATGCAAGTGCAGAAGGACGTTTAATATACGACGTCTTGATGCTGTTGACTAAATATTTGAACGCTGCCGGAATCGACTGTGTTCTTGATGCAACATTTAACAGAGAACGATCTAGAAGGGAAGTCGAAAACAAGCTTCGCTTAGATAACGTTCAGCTGTACGTGATTGAATGCACCTGTCCAGAGGACGTTGTACTGGAGAGATTGAGAAATAGGAAAAATGACTACTCTGATGCAGATTATTCAGTTTACGCGAAAATGAAAAACATCTACGAACCTGTCCAAGGTAGGCATCTGGATGTTGATACTAGCTTACCGTTTGAGGTAAACCTGCAAAAGATTCTATCATACGCATTTGGCACTGGAAAACGGTAAAAAAGGTAGCCAAGGATCTGCTTCAGGAATTACCTGAAAACAAGCTAGTATTTGTTATGTTGCTTGGGAATAAAATAATAGAAGAACGATGTGTCACTTAATCTTGAATTCATGGGTTATTGGATTCTCAGAGTTCACCGCCTTTAAAAGAGGGTTTGTTTTAGCCAGTGGATCCCCTAAAACAGGGTGGGTTAACAGCTTACTTACGTACAGTGCCCTGTGTTACATTAGAAATAAAAAAAGAAACTAGATTTATTTTACTCTATTTCGAGTTCCCTTCCTTTGAGTTCCTGGGCATCCAATTTCTTTAGTTCAGAAACAAGAAATTCTCGATATTTTCCCTTCTCCTGTTCTGTCATCTTATCCAAGTTTGAGCTTAAGGCAGTGCCAATAGCAGAAGCTCTATCGATGAGATCTAGGGCCATGAACTTGCCCACATTTCCGAATCGCAACATAACATCTAACTGCTT
>JAATVS010000506.1 GCA_014523695.1 Nitrososphaerales archaeon TH5895 | reverse complement strand
GGCATTTCTCATGTTTATAGGAAGTTCTTCTCATATTATATTCGGACAAGAAAATGAGACGATTTCTCAACTAAACGAAACTGCTACTACTACTTCCGATCTCGTGAATAGCAAAGAATTGGAAATAGGTAATGCATCATATCAGATCCGATATCAGATCAGTGGTGATAATCAACTGAATGAGATGTGGGTGCAAAGAGATAATATAACTCTGGCCGCCGAAATCAGGGCACTCTCTGACGGAGTATTGACCATTGAGCTTCCGAGGGATGTTATAGACTCTAAAAAGCAATCGAATATGGATGATGTTTATGCTGTATTCATTGATGGACAGTTAGTACCATATGATGAAATCATGAACAGTACTCATGCTAGGATATTGAGTATTGAATTCGGTAATGGATCGGAGCAGATCGAGATCACTGGGACACATATTGTTCCAGAATTTGGCCCGCTTGCTGCATTAGTTCTTGCAATATCGATAGCTGGTGTCGTCGTAGTAACAAGGATCAAGAAAGTTAAGAGTCTTAATGACTTGTTCAGACCAAGATGACAATCGGACAATTAGCTGCAGGCCAAAAGCATGATTAATTCAATCTCGTTTAGGGGTTAATACAAGACCTTATACAATAAAGCTGTATTTAAAGGCCCATTCTGTAGCCCACTAATGCGTGGGAATACTATTAAAAAGGGAATGCTATCTTAGCGAAATGGGTTCCTCTTCGCACAACATTTTCCGGGTTTTAACCGCATTAATGTTTGACAGGGTATTTTCTCATTGAAATGATAGGCGGGGTTTGGATTTTATCTCCGTATAGACTTCTAATTATTCTCATGTTACACTTTTTCTTGAAAAATGAAATTAGGATTTATCACAACCTCATAATTTTGCTTACAGATGTTCTCAATTAGATGATTCAGGTAAATTATCCCTAGGGACTTTACAAACTGACTTGGTTAATTCACGAAATACCAGTCAAACTAGTAAGAAAGTGTATATATGCAAAATTTATGCTTAATTCTACATTCTTGCAAGAAATACTCAGAGCTGAAAATCTGAAAAAATACTTTCGGATATCAAAGGGTATAATGAGCGCTATGAGACCAAGCTCTGTTTCGCTCGTGAAGGCAGTTGACGACATATCGCTTAGACTGGATGAGGGCCAAGTCTACGTTATTGCAGGTGAATCAGGTTCAGGAAAATCAACACTTGCGAGACTGCTCTTGCGAGCAGTAGAACCAGACGAAGGTCGCATAATATTCAAAGATAAAGACATCACAGAAAAGAAGGATGCAGATCTTAAAGAGTTTAGGAGAAGTGTCCAAATGGTACACCAAGATGCGTACACATCACTTGATCCTCGAATGAAAATACTTGATATAATAATGGAGCCAATTACCATTCATGACAAGGGCAGTACAAGAAGGGAGAGGCAAGAAAAGGTGTACAAGGCAATGGAGGATGTTAAACTTGAGCCTGTCGTAGAGTTATCCAGTAATTATCCATACTCCCTTTCTGGTGGGCAGCGACAACGAGTTGCTCTTGCCAGAGCCTTAGTCTTGAGACCGGCTGTTATAATAGCCGACGAACCTGTATCGATGCTAGATGTATCAGTCAGAGCAGGGATATTGGAGCTAATGAAGGATCTTAAAGACAAATTCCGAATATCATACGTATACATCACACATGATCTCAGCACATCCAGATATATTGGAGACAAGATTGCTATCATGTACGCAGGGAAGGTAGTGGAGATGGGTGCAGTAGATACTGTCTTATTTAATCCTCTTCATCCGTATACCCAAGCTCTTATCGATGCAGTGTCTGAACCAAATCCTTCGAACTTGCAAAAAACAAGATCCATTCCGATACGTGAAGGGGAGAAAATATTTAGTGGAGGATGTAATTTTTATTTTAGATGCCCATATTCGATGGATAAATGCAAAAAAGAGCCAAGTCTTAACAATCAAAGCGGAACTGATCAAAGTGAAGGCAGTCCCGATCATTTTGTCTCTTGTTTCCTATATGACTAATTCATGTACGAATTAGGGCGATTGTTTTGGTGCCGCTGTACGCGTCAGGATCACGGATCAGACTGTATGCTTGGGCTTAGCTTTTTGCCATGAGTATATTTTACCACATGGGAAACACCATCTTTGGGATAGACCCCATAAACTAGACTTGCCTTGGCAACGGTAGAATCTTTCAGAGT
>JAATVS010000505.1 GCA_014523695.1 Nitrososphaerales archaeon TH5895 | reverse complement strand
ATAGCCGAGTTCTTTGCGACGGAGACATGGTTATATGATAGTCCTCCAATAATAGGTGAGATTTACAGAGAATTCATAGAACAATGCTATAAACAAAATTTGCTTATTAAGAGTAAAATGAGAATAGAAGATAGTAATGACAACACTAGCATATTAGTTGATTTGAAGAATATCAATATGCCATTCCTGAATATAATTGCCAAGAGGGATGATTTAGTAGCCCCCGACTCTAGTAAGGCTCTCAACAACGCATTGAAAGAAAGTAATGACAAGAGCCTAATTGAACATAATTCAGGACATGTTGGTCTAATGATAGGAAAAAATGCTCACAAAGAACTCTGGCCAAGAGTAGGAGCGTGGTTGAAAAAGCGATCATAACGTTATTCCTGGGCGAGTAACGATTACCAACAATATTATGACT
Organism: Nitrososphaerales archaeon TH5895; assembly: GCA_014523695.1. Lineage (GTDB taxonomy): Archaea > Thermoproteota > Nitrososphaeria > Nitrososphaerales > Nitrososphaeraceae > TH5896. The sequence continues at coordinate 4,055 of JAATVS010000505.1, read as the reverse complement.
GCAAAATTACAATCAGTGAAGCATCAGTTAGTCCAGTCAGGGCCGCTTGATAATTATTTGATTTCAATAAGTGGACCAATATGAAAAAGGGCTATGACACTCATTCTTCGACTGTCCTTACTCCTCTAGTTCATTCGACGTCTTGCAAGTGGTTGACGTATTAAATTTCCTTTCTCTCTACACTTGAATACCAGCGGCAGAGATTGTTGGAAATAGCGTTTTAATAAGAAATAATATCCCGTTTAATACAGTCGTTTTTCTCATTATTTCTATTTCTCGTACACATCTATCTGGGAAAAGATACTTGCCGTCAATTTATTGATGGATCACTTCCGGACATTACCGAGAGAAAAAGGAGAAGAGCTTCTCATAAAATTGGCAAGGAAAAATCAGCCCACGGATGTTCGATTTCACATTGCAATAAGATTACTGAAGGGGACTAACATTGATAATCATACATCCGAAGTCATAGTGGATACTCTTTGGAATGGCAAGGGTTTGTACGTAGGTCCTAATCATGAGCTAAATGTAAACTCGTCTTTCTTTTCAAACTTTTATCCTCGCTCTAAACCAGTGCTCTTGACGTTATCGAAGCATTATCTTGTAATTGCTCGGGACACTGCATCAAAAATAGAATAGTGAGATATGATAGATTATAGATAACACAAATATACGAATTACAATCAATACAGATGAATGCTTTCTAGAATTCTAGTAGCCGTTGATGGTTCTGAAGGAGCTAAAAATGCTTTTAATTTTGCTGTTGCTATCTCTAAGAAATTTGAATCCCGTTTACTTATAGCTCATATAATTGAAGAATATGGGACCGTTGGCCACTCCATCGTGAGTGAATTGGAACAAGACAGCCAACGAATTCTCCAAGAGTATCAATCTAAAGCAAAAGATCAAGGGTTAAAATCTTCTCAGGTGAATGTGATTGAAGGCACAGGAACAAGTGTTGCCGAGAAAATATTACATATTGCAAAAAAAGAAAATATGGATGCCATTGTGGTTGGAGGTAGAGGTAAATACCTATCATCTGATAGCTTCCTAATAGGAAGCACATCTTCTAAGCTTGTTCACTACGGTGGGCATACTATCATAATTGTAAAGTAGCAAGTTATCAGGCTACTCTCCGGTTGTGGTTGGGCGGTTAGGAATGCTCAAATGGAAAAGCGAACAACATCAGATTACAGTGTTATAGCAGGTTCCCCTAGGCTTACAAAATCACGACTATTACTAACAAAGTAGTTAGCCATGTTTGACTACAACGTGTACAGCATTTGACACCTATCTAAACCAGAAGGAAAGGAAAGCTAAGTAGTACGTCGAAAGGTGATAGTAACATATCTTCTTATGCCTTACCTTCACAACACGTCTTATATCAGAGCTTTCAAAAACATGAGTATGGCTTAAATGATCTGTTCTGGAATTCTGACATTATTTCAGCCAACATGGTAAATAGTGGTTTAGGTCGAGACAGCTTCCGTTACTTGGTGGTAAACGTAACCGTTTAATTGCTATGTCATTTCCTGAATCAGACTCGGATGATTCTGATTTTGATCGGATGTAAAGAGAGGCTACATGCCTTCCCATTTATTCAGTATATTGTCATTTACAAAGGTAAGTCATACTCAATGAATTATCATGACTGGACAGTCGGCAATCTCGGAGACCCTTCTTGCTACACTACCTAGGGCGACATTTTTGAATATCTCATTCAAACGTCGACTTCCCATAATAATTAGATCCACATGTTCAGACTTGGAAGTAAGCACAATTTCTTCCGCAGGTGATCCAACTCTCATCATGAACCGAATCTCGATTCCTATTTGCTTCACCTTTGATATCCTATCCTTAAGCATTAGCTCAGCACCCTGCTTTAGAATTCTAATAAGTTGTGTTTTCGCGATTTCCAGTGAAGGCTGTTCGTCACTCACAAAGCCGATTGTATCACTTGGGGGTATAATTCTATCATCTACGATGTGTAGCAGAATTATCTTGGCCTCTAACGCTTGGGCAAATTCTACCGCCTTGTTAAGGGCTTTCTCTGACATTTCAGTGCCGTCGTGTGGAACAAGAATGAGGGACGTGCCTTTAGAAGAGTGAGAGGTAGTTGGTGAAGACAAAGCATCCTATCTGAAATCAACCGGCAAATAAATGCGTTGTCGTACCAACTGGCCAAACATCAAGCTAAATTATCCTTTCTGAATCGTTTAACCTTGGCGGAAACCTGTTAGAAATGAGATGTTAGTACCCTCGGTTGCGATAAGGTATAACTAATCACAAATAGTGAATGGTAACCCCATTAACTTCTTTTACTTATCTGATATAGAGATTGTAGCGATTAAGAGGAACCGAAAGTGAGATAGGTAAGGAATTCTATCATTAGTACAGATCCATGAGTATTGATTCAATATCTATATCTAGCTTTATGACAACCAAAATTGTAACAGAGGCAGAAGATCAAAATATTCATTCGGCATCTAGAAAGATGTATGAAAACAATATTGGAAGTGTTATTGTTGTTAATAATGAAAAAAATAAAAGAGCAGTAGGAATAATCACTGAGAGAGACATAGTACGTATTCTAGGACAAATGGAGCCCTGGCTGCTAAGTTCTCCATTAAGTACACTGATGAGCAAACCTCTTATCACCATGACTTCGAATGGTTCGTTAAGGGATGGAATCCAAACAATGTACTCAAAAAATATAAGAAGACTGCCCATTGTATCTTGTAAAGAAAAATCAGATCAGATTGTTGGCATAATCACAGACAAAGATATTTTTAGAGTACTTATGAAAAACCAAAATTTGGTACAAAGCTTACTCACCGACAACATGATGGCGCAAAATATACAAACATTACACAAACGATTTGCGGAATATTGGTTTGGCGATGTATTAATACATAGAAAATAGCAAATTAAAATGCTCAGTTCCCTGTCCTATTCCTGGTTATTATTGTAACTGAAAGGCATAGGATTAGAATGTCACAATTAACAAGAAAGGGTCAATTATGGTTTCTGATCAGATGATCCAAATATACGGACTCTATGACAAAAGCTCCTTCACCAGTAAAACCCCCGGTTGTTGGTGCAGGTTCAAAGGTGACTCAAGAGTTTTGCTTAGCAATAAGAAGGGGTTCTGGTATCATCGCGCAAACAAAGTGCGAGATAAATTACTTTACCATTTTTTCACTGTCTATGAATAGATTAATATAGTCATAACTGTGTCTACCTCCCTGTCTTATGTCGCTTAATCCTACGGTGAGAGTTAAGGCCGCAATGAATAGAAGAATGATTACATTAGATAAAGGTCTCTCTGTTAAATCTGCTATCAAGCTTATGGTTAAGAAGAACATTGGCTCTGTTGTTATCACAGAAAATTCGAGCAATAATCCTGTTGGGATTATAACTGAGAGAGACATACTAAAGTCCATAGCCTATCGACGCGTAAGACCTGAAATTACCAAAATTGAAGAAATCATGAGTACGCCTATCATGTCTGTAGAACAAGATGCCACGTTAGGAGATGCAGCACAGATGATGATAAAGAAAAACATTCGGAGGCTCTTGGTAAAACAAGACAACAAATATGTTGGGATAATAACCCAACGTGATTTACAGAAGCTTATGACAGATACGATCAGAGCTCTGCTTATTATGTAGCAATGAATCTATTCAAATATTAGACCATAGAAGAAGTACAAGATAACTGATGGCTTTTCAGTCATTGTTAGTGTTAGCATTGAAATGATCATATCAATTTACAATCTATATGCTCGCAAGTATAGGTAATAATGATTTACAGCTTGAGCTAATCCCTCGACCAGATCTGAATAAGACTACCGTATATGGTCCTGATATTACCGATCCAGTTGCTGGTACATATCATGTTGAAGGCAATCTTATGGAACTAGAGAAGAATTATACTATCAGAGCTGAAATAACCTCAATAGGAAATGACGAACCACCTGAAAGGATAGTTGACGACTTCTCATTTAGAGTAGTTTTGTAATAGAAAACATAGAAATATGAGACAATATGGGGTT
>JAATVS010000504.1 GCA_014523695.1 Nitrososphaerales archaeon TH5895 | reverse complement strand
TTACTACCCTTCAACAAAATGCACCAATTTTTTAATGCTTAAATGTGGACTGGCTCCGATTTATTCGTTATGTCCGCTGATATTGAGGGCTCAGAGCTTGATGTATCATATTTGATCGAGGCGACTATGCCAGCAGGGGAAACCAAGATCATAGTAAATGAAACGAAATTCCAAGATCAGCTCAGATCAAAAGGGTTCGGTGAAAAACAGGACTCAGAATACACTCTTGGCCATTGCGAGGCTCTATACTTAGCATTTACAAACAGGTTGGTAATAAAAAATAATGAAGACACCAACATTGGGTTTGAGCAGTTAATAAAAAAGATGTTAAAGCACGATCCTAGCATACTTACTAGGTTTCTAGTGTACCGCGATTTGCGTAGTCGTGGATATGTTGTGAAAGATGGGTTTGGCTTTGGCATCGACTTCAGGGTCTATGAAAGAGGCGAGTATCAAAAAAAGCCTTCAAAATATTTGGTGTATGCACTAAACGAAGGGATCAACCTAAAGATTGAGGCGCTCTACGACTTAATCGATCAGACTGCCAGAATGGGAAAGAACTCTGTTCTAGCTGTCATTGAGCGAAGAGGAGAGGTTATCTACTATAAAGCTTCGAAGTTTCTCCTCAAGGACAACCGATTTCGTCAAGAAAGTGAGATAAGTGCCGGGCACATTCAACGTTTTGACAAAGGATAAAAATCATCATTTAAATCAATGTGGTGCCCTTTATGTGGTGTAGAAATGGGATTTAAAGAAGTATTCTGTCACGATTGTAAGACAATTTTGGCTCGCTACAATGTCGACTATTTTTCAGATCTTAAAGTTACAGAACTAACGAGGTTACATCATAACACTCATATAAGAAGTGGTCATTCGGTTACAACCAGACTTACGGGCGAGAATGACGACTGAGATACCATATTACGCTCAAACTTGAAATAGGTAATGCAATGCTTATCGCACTTGCATCATTATATATTAAGAACTGTTTGGAGAATTGATTATTTCCTATAGCGAACGAACTTGATGTTTACGGGACAATTTGAATGTGCGTAAAGGGAGACACTATTCTGCGTAAAGGGAGACACTATTCCTTGGTGACGACTTCCGATCCAGGTCGGAGTTATCAATGAAGGTTGTAATTCTCTTGAGCTTTTTTAGTACATGAATTAGACCGCCTGGATTCGAACTATATTTTTAGAAATCAGTTGTTAAACGTCTTCAGGGCGATGGGTTCGCCTCATCTTTTTCATTTACGAAGATAGATCATCGTTCATTTGGTGGGGGGAAAGATCTATTGGTGTGGAGGGCGGTAGAATCTGATCCATCCTCCGGCCAAGATTACAAAGCTGCCTCTATCGAGAACCATTAAATAAGCGTTGGAGCTGATCCGAATGGTATTGAAAAGAGTGTGTGAGAGCTGTTTCTATACCGGTGACGATTATGAGTATCTGCAGGCAGGCGACTTTTGTACAGAATGTATAAGCGTACATTCTATGTGTCCGCGATGCAATGCAGCTTATCACAGTGCATTGATTACTGATGATACTTTTATCTTTGAAAGATAACATGAAATGAACAATGAAGAGCATTAATTACAACGGTAGTCCCATGCTTTTGGAACAATCATGCTTTGAAGACTACCGGCTCGAATGCATTGTATTTATAAACGATAATCTTTGTAATCTACTTCCACTAGTCGTACCGGATGATGAAGAGCAAGATAGTCCCCCTATTATTCTGGCAAATCAATGTCAGAAGAGATGAAGAGAATGACCGGACTACTGAATCCTGAATAGACATTCATATTTCATGCTCCGGCCGGGATTTGTTCCGTTGCGGTATTGACCGCGATCCGATTGAACCCGGGATCTCCGCCTTGAGAGGGCGAAATGCTTAACCGGACTACACCACCGGAGCTCAACACATTGCATGTTATTCATCATATAAAAATTGCGTCTAAATTACTCAGTTTATACTCGATCTATCCCTTGCTTGAAAATGGTTCGGATAACACCCAACTAATGGATTGCATTATATTTGGTGTTCCCTAGATGAACCTAATTTATTGGAAGACAACGATATTCCACCGGTTATTTCTACCTATCTCCATGAAGTTTTAAAAGCGCCAGCTTTGCTCGTTGGTTGTAGAGCGATCGGGTTAGGAATATCAAAGCCCTGTTGTGAATTTGATATAATTGTCTTATCGAATGAAAATCATCCTCATAAGGTGAAGAAACTCGGTTCACACTGGATGGAGCTTCTACATATCCCTTTGCAGTCCAAGGTACGAAAAGTGATACTAGATAACGTAGAGGAAATCGTTCTAAATGATACGGATGATCTCGTGCTATCTTCGATAAAAAATACCGACGTCAATAGGAAAAGACGGACTACGAGCAAATCGGCAATCGCAAGAAAGTTGCTCATTTCTTGCTTAATGAGACACACTGAAATAGAAGGAATGTCACAGAAATCGCCCATAATTTCGTCAATGCTACTCAAGATTTCTGCCTATGAAATCATGCAGAGTCTGGTTTATTTTGCTGGCTTACCGGGATCGCCGCTGCATCAGATGGATTTGATCAGAAAAACGCTGGAGCCAAATCGGTTCGAGTCTGAGAGCATTTCATTGGCATTAGAGATCATCGGGGTGGAGAGAGCATCAAGCTCTGTACTGAGACGATCTATCCCTTCATATTCTCGACTTGCCGCGCAAAGGTACGATCTACCGCTAATCGAAGCCAAAATTAATTTTCTTTACGAATCGGGCATGACGGTAGATTGTTATTACTATATTGGGAAAATGTGTTCAGAGATTCTCAAATCACTCGACAGTAATTTTTGGCAAACCTATGGAAAGCTGATACAAATTGGAATGGATCTAAGCTTGGACGTTGAGCATATTCAAAGATGGAATTCACAGCTTACCCTAGCAGCCAAGCAGCTGCTGCGGTCTCACCGAACTGTTATCGCAGGTTGAGTTATTTCAACTCTCCTACTTCTAGCACGCAATTTTGCTTTGTACTTAAGATTTCTCGGCTTAGTTCTTAGCCTATAACCACAACAGGGACACCATAATCCTTCCCATTTTATAAAAATTTCACAAATCTGGCAACGTCTTTGACCACTAACGTACCTGCCCGACCCGACAGGCTTTTGTGCCCTATGCCTAATACAAATGCCTTTACACGTCATCGTATGACCTATAAGAAGGTCTTGTCATACTATTTAAACTTGAGTGACTATTTTTGATAATCTATTAATTACAACAGTCTGACAAATAAAAAGGAGATAAACTAAGCTGAGGCGTGCTTTACTTAATTGAGACGCTCTTGGCTTCGAATGCTTCATTCATTGTGAGATATTCGTCTATTTTCATCTTGACATCTTCTGGTTCAGTATCCTCCATCCCCGAAAAACCAGCCTTAAATGAGATCTTGTTACCTGAGACATTGACATCCTCAATCTCCATATCTGCATAGACATTCGTAAGTTCAGTAACCCATTCCTTGGCTTCGTTTTCGTTAACGCCACCTGTTTCTATGTTTACGGTTAGCATCTTGGTCATTCAAAATCACCTAAACCAAGTTCATTCCGGCTATTAATAAAGTTGACGTATGGTTTTCTGACCGCGGTTACTTTGAAGTATTTCCACCTCTTTACATCTTCAAGATTATTGGGACGGATTTGAATTTATTATCGAAAGCAAAGACAAGATAGGAAAATTCTCGCTGTGCGCGAAAATAGCAGGGTAAGAGATGGTTGCAACATCATGTCTACCGGGTTATTGCTATTTCATCAGGCGTTGAAATGTACAAATAAGGAGAAATAAGTGGCCCGAATTATTCCATGTTCCACATTTTCGTTAGTTCTTTGTTGAATTTGGTTGCTTGTTCATCTGTGAGGGGATCCCCACAATTCTTGTGTGTTGGGACCACATGCATTCCCCATAGCTTGAACTCCACTTCATAGAATTGTATAGTGGGACAGTTACACATACATCACTAGATCGGGAACATCAGTCATATTTATGTTAGCTGTCGAATAGGAACCGCCGGATGGTGGCTGCTATTGAAACATTTATCAGTTCCTTTTTGAACATATCAGTTAATGAAAAACTACTTAGCCAAGACCTCAATGATCCTTCGAGCTAACTTGGAAGTATGTTTCCTTGTTACCATTCTGGGATCAAGCATTGTGTTAATGAATACACTGGTCCCCAACAGTGCTTTTGCACAGGGCGATAGTTGGTATGTAGGAAAGGGAGCAAAGCCCGATGCCTATTATACATACAAGATTCAGAATCTTGACACTAATCAAGGCAGACCATTTCTGATGACAATGTACCTAAAGGAATTCGATGAGGAAAACAAATATTGGATTGCTCCAGTATTCGTAGTCGATCAAGGAAAGGTGTACAACGGTACATTCCATCTCAGTGATCTGGACATGAGCGCGTTGGGATCCTCAGTCGTACCTGCTGAAATGGCCCCATACAGAAACGCTTACTCTAGTTCATTGCAGTGGCTGGCATCTTACGTCCCCAAGCCTGGGCAGTCCCTTAGTGCCCCGAATTGGGGGAAAATAGCAGCCATAGGAGGCTCACCTATTTCTCCTGGCGGGTCAGCCAAGGTCACAACACCTGCTGGTACATTTGACACGGTTGATGTATCTTGGACATATGGTGCTAAGAATCATATCTGGGTAAATTCCAATTTACCGTATCCCGTGAAGGCAGAGACCTTTGCCGGGGTAACTAGCGGAAACCCTCCTGTCCTATTTGCATTCGAACTCCAAGCCACTGGTACCGGTCAACCTCCACCTCCAGAAGCCATTGTAGAGACCCCAAAGTCGCCATTAACGCAGCTAACCGGTAGGGGCTCCTATAGTATTCAGTTGATATGGGAACCAGATCCGATTATTGCTGGCCAGGATACGAAGCTCGGCTTAATCTTTAGCGATAGTTTTGGGGCAACCGTTAGCGGAGTCACCTATGATCTTGTGATAACCGGAGAGAACGGAACTGCAATAACTGATCTAAAGGGCCAAAGAGCCGATGATGGTACAGGCCTCCTTACTGTAAATTTCCCCTCACCGGGCCCGTATGAAGTGAAGGTGACCCTAACCTCAGAAGAGGGAGTAACGACAGGAGAATTCATAGAGAGCTCATCCTTCAGGGTTGTAGCAACTTAATGAGGGAATCATAATTCCGTCCCAACGGTCTTTTTTTGGTTCTTTAGTTTTAAGAAGAATCGTATTTGGAAAGAGATAATGTCTCCCGTACGGCAAGTAGTCTTGCTCACTTTGGTTTTAGGGACATTAGGAATTGTTGTTAGTTTGGTGATAGTGGCTGTTGGAGGCGGCTTTTCGGGTCCTGTTCCTTCACTATTGAGTCCACCATCTTCAAAGGATCTGTGGATAGTGGGAGAAGGGTTAAGAAATAATACACGAATAAACTATATTCTAACCTCAACAAGCCCCACCTCGCTTTCGTTAAAGAATGCAACTGTTTCTATCCAATTCATTCAAGAAGGAGATGACTCTTGGAAAGCAAACTTTAACATTATCAATGGTTCCTACGATTATACAGGGAGCATCCTTCTTTCAAAAGAGTATTTAACCAACAGGCAGATGCCCGAAGGCGATCTGGCTGATGTCTATAGGATCATAGAATCGTCATTATTTGATATTCGCAATTTCGCACGGGAACCTAAATATTTGGTCCCGGGAGCGATTTGGGACAACATAGTTTCTGGCGCTCTCACAGCACCAATTCGGATTACAGGACAAGATTCGATCATCGTCAATGGAACAACAGTTGATTCTTACGTATTGCAGTATGATCTTCCGTCCAAAGTAAGCAAGATTTGGATCGCCCATGGATTTCCATTGCCTATCAAAGCAGATGTAGGCGATTCTGACAGCAGCACAAGATACACATTTGAGATGAGGGGATACAGAAGATGAGATTCGACTGCCGGCTATTAGATAGCCATGAAGTTCTCCCTAAGTTCATGACAGCTTAATTGACTAGTGAGGATTGCTAAAATTATACACATTCTCAAATAACCAATCCACAAACTCTTTTACTCCATCCTTCTCCACATTACACCACAGGTGGATGGATCCTGGCAGAACTTCTAACCTGCCTTCGGCAATGGTTATTCGCACACCTTCCTTGTCTTCATACATATATGCATCATCAGCTTTGGAGGCAGCAAATATTTCGAGAGCCTTCTGCTTTATAGTTTCGCGTTCAATAGGGAACCGTTTTTTATGCTTGTCGAATACGATCCCCAGGTTCTCAGTGCCATAGGAATCAATTTCAGACAGTCTTCGATGGTCAGGGAAGTGTATCTGTAGGTTTAGGTGGTACCTGGACCCAACAAACCTTGTTATTTCGTTAACCTTTTGATAAGCTATTCCAGGGTTAGTCCTTAAAGAACTTTCCAAAACCTGTCTGTTGTGATCAATATTAGATCTTAGATCCTGAAGTAATGTCGAAAAGGTTATTGTCATAGCTTCAATGGTCTCTCCAAAGTCACAACCATAATCTAGTTGCATTCATCTTAATATTGAGATGCTAAGTTAGTATATATTCGATTACTAGCTTTGGTATTTAGAGATACTACATCTGAACGAGCCTCTAGCATCCAGGACTATCAAGTGACTTGCTCGGACTTCATAAGCGACATTAGCAGGGATTACAAGGATTGGGTTGATAGATATCAGCTCAGTACCCCAGAATCGGTCAAAAGGAAAGAAGGCATCGACTTGGTTACGCGAACAACTTCCAACTGGATTTTCAAGTACGGTCTCAATATAAAGAAAGTCGATATCATAATGAATGATGGCATAAATAAGATGGCGGAGTATACTGCAGGATACCCGTTTGATTATGAGATCGTTGTGGGATCTGCCAAGCGATTTGTCAAACAACCCTTACGAAAGATTGCCTTAACCGTTAGTGCGCTCCCAAGGCAAGGGAGAATGGTTAGAATCGGGAATTATCAAAAAGGTCAGGTTTTTCTATTAAGTTCAGAAAAAGAAGTAAATTACTCCGCTAGTAAGGAGAGTTTTGTCGGTGGAGACATACTTAAGGATATGGTAGTATTAGAAACGACAGAATGCAAGAGTGGCGATCTGGTCTCCATTACCATAGTAGTTGAAGAGATTCAAGATTCATATGTGACAGAGAAAAGGGGCTACACGACTCTCATTTTATTAAGCTAGAGTCACGAATTCTCAACAGGTCATAGAGTTCAATAATTTTTGTACTGGCTGCATGAGACATGGAGGGCTTTTTGGGGTCCCAATCAAGATTTCCGATATGTCGGTCTAATTGTTCCCCATATCAATGGTTTACACTTTTTTTCAGGTACAAGATTGCACGAGTATTCCTCGGTACATTATTCGATTTCAAGGCACCGAAAGGTTGTTAAAGAGTCTTTCATAAATCTCGTAAGATGCGACGGTCGTCCAGTTTGGTCTAGGACATCAGATTGCCAATCTGGTAACCCGGGTTCAAATCCCGGCCGTCGCATGTCAGTCCCTATAAAAGGTAGCTGCCTTGACCTACGCTGGTCCGTTCCTATTATTCAAGTCCTATCTTGTTTGTGTGTCTTGAAATTATTTGGAAAGCCTCTTCCAATTTGTCTTTTTTTGGTAGCTGTATTGCAAAGATATTTTCAGACATTAAAGAGGGATCACTTGGTGACAACACGATTAGTGCGCTTTCCAGCATCACCTTAAAAAATGCCACCATTTCGTTGGCATGAAACAAAAAGGAGTGTTCAATGGCCGTGTCTATTATTTTCAAATTTATTTGAACAAAAACATCCTTCCCGTTATGATAGATATCCAGATTCGTATCTACAGCCATTTTTTTGCCAGCCGCATAGTTGATAAATGTCATGAACTGGTTGTTCTCAAGGTAAATGCAAGGTGCGGTTCCTTTATTAAATTCGATAATTGAAGCACCGCTAGTATGTAGGTTCCTATAGAAATCGTCGTAACTAGAGAATTTCTTTTTGTTGCTCATTATTAAGGGAGGGGCAGCTTAAATTCAATTATCATTAACGGTTTGCATTTACTGTCTCTCGAAAGTATTCCGTTAGTTCAATATTATTTTGCATTCGCTCATAAATATACTCATGTGCTTTGCAAAGATAGAAGGGCATCTGGTTAAGCGAATTCATTAGACTATAGTTGCTCCTGTCCCACACCAGTTCAAGTTGAACCACGAAATCCGCATCCTTTCCGCAGACGTTGCAGGCGATTGAACCGTCAAGTTCGTAGTCTTCGACGTTGTCTTGACCGGGCCAGTCGCCAAAATTTCCCTCTTTCAACACAGCATGTAAGCAGTACCCACATAAAAGAGTTCTAATAACTTCACGAAGCCTTCATTTGGAGCATATTTCCAATGATAGTATGATCTGTTTGGAGGGGCAGCAATGATTAAGGAAGCTCTATCGATCTTGCGAGCATGGAGGCTCGTTTAAGATCCTCATCTGAGATCTGGCTATCTCTATATTTTGAACTAAAATAAATCAAATCAATCAGTTTCGAGTTATCCATATTGACATTCTTCACCTGCGGACCAATCTCTTTTTGTACATCAAATTGGCTTGGTCTATTATCGGACAGAATCAGGACCTTATTAACATACCCTGAAAATTGAGACCTGGCAATCCCTTGGTTAATCTTGAATGATTTCGCCTTGTCAAGAGCAACTGAAACAGCAACTTTATCGCCTTGAGAATCACGATACAACACATCAAATAACTCAGATGTATCTTCAGACAGATCAAGAGGACTTAATGAACTTTCGCCTTCGGTACATTGAACAAGATCTCGTACTGCGTTCTTTACCCTGTCTTCCAATTCTTGAAGGTTATTGGACATCCTTCTGATTTTCATGAAGTCTGAGACTGGGACTGACATTATACTACCTTTGATCCTCAATCCTGGAAACGCTGTCTTAATTGTCTCTTCCAATGCCTGTTCGTCAATGCTTCCCGCATCACGCTTGCCAACTAATTCTGTTGCATGATAGAGGATATTTATCATAGAACGAACGTTTCTAAAATCAGGAAATTCATCGTAAATAATTTTGATCTTGGAAGATAGATCATATTCAGATTCTACAGTAAATTCACCGGTAGCATCGCATGAGCGCATGTATTCAAGAACAATATCGTTTATTTCGCTAAATGTATTGGAGCCCGCAAGATCGATTTTGTAATTTGCTTTCTCCAATCTATCATATAATGAGGTATTCCTTTTCCTTATTTCGTCGTATGACGCAGGCGTCATAATGAGCAAAATCATGCTTGAAGGAAGGATGAAATTAATAATGGCCTTGATGAACTCCATCGATTCGCCTTCTGAATCAAATTCATCGAATTCAAATACAGTCACCTTATCAAGAAGCTTTTGATTTAGACTAATAATCGATGCGAGCAATTCCAACATGTCACTCAGTGATTTGATTGAGCTAACCCAATTTTTTACTTCGTCATTAAGAGTGTTGTATATAAACTGCTTTTCCAATTCGGTGAAATTTCTTCCTAATATTTCACTTAAAGTATCTTCGTCTCTAATCTTAATTCTTTTTTGAAGTAACAATCCGATCTTGTCGTCGATTGATTCTCCCCTGATTTCTGATAGCAGACCATGCTTGAATATTTTCTTGACAAGTTTTGCCTTTTCTCTGTCATGTAGTGAAGCCATCATTAGCCCGATTAGTGTTGTTCGTAGGGCCTCTAAATCGCCTTCTCTGAAGCCATCCAGAATGGAAGATAGTATAACATTCTTGCTTCTAGGTGATACCTGTGAAAAATCAACATATGAGATTACAGACTTTGCAGACATCTCTTCAACTGTCTGCATATGAAGTGCAAGGTGAGTCTTGCCAGATCCGACGTCTTGAATTATTGTGACGACACGAAGGTCTTTTTCTGAAAGAGCCATCTTGGAGCAAAGATCGTGCATACATGAAAGGATTGCACTTTTTGCTTCCTTGTGGCGCTCTCCACCGAGAATGGCTGAATCTGAAAACCTAGGAGTCGGGCTACTGTGATATGGATTACGGTTCAAACCGTATGGATACATTCTAAATACACCTCACGAACCCGTGTACTAATCCTCTTAATTGTATTCCTTCCTCGCCACCTGTGGAAAGTTCGTATTTGTCATAGTTACTGGAAACAACTTCTTCAAGTGATTCGTAAAATTGTTCCCGAGAGATATTCATCTTCGAGCATAGATTTTTTCGAATATTACACAATTCGACCCAACCAATGGAACTTGATGCGCTGGCTATTGCGTGATCAAGTTGCTCTTTGAAATTGTCATAATTGATCTTGGTTGCATTAATTTGCTCTTGAGGCATTAGATCATTTCTGCCATCATCTCTCTGTTCAAAACTTGTTAGAACCCGAATTTCCTTAGTTACTTCACTGACTTCTCTGCTAACTTCATCCAACCTTTCACCGATTGAATCGAATCTAGTGATCAATGAGTCACACAAGGAATTCATTGAGGAATATAAGAACGAAAACTTTTGATCTGTGTTCAATAATTTCTGCAGATAATAGTTCTTGTGCCAACAATAGATTGAATTGCCCTTCTTTTCAATGAATATTTCCTGAGTTCTGACTAATTCTTGGAGTATCAAATCGAGCTCTGCTACTTCTTGGAATTCCCGCCGCAGTTCTGTCTTTTTGATTCCTTCCGTTCCCGTGGCTGATATACTGGCGACTATCTTCTCGAGTGACATGACATCGAAGCTGATTTAAGAACGATATTTAAAGGAGAGAGTAATGAAATCTGACTGGTTTAATTAATATAATTATACAGTTAAGTAATATCGCATAAAACTGGAGATTACGCGCGGGGATGATGATTGAATACTCTGATCTATGAAGAAAGAACTAGGGTAACTGACCCCAACCTTGACTGAATTTGGCCATCTAGAAATCGCATGAAGGTTCAAGGCTGCATCGTCATTTGATAAGTCAACAAATTCTTGTTTTGCGTAGAGATAACACGGTTGTTTATCCCCCTATTGGAGCAGAAAGTGTCATTGCAAACAAAACCAGACTAGGAGGAGATGGATACCTTCTAGATTTGTAATTTGATTTAGTTCAGTTTTGGATTATTTGATTCTTGATGTTATCCTTTATTGAATATCTTGACACATTGTGGAGGACAGACATTTTCGCATGCCATACAAAATATACAATCCTTTTCTCTTATCATGAATGGTTTCTTTTCAGAGGCAGGATGTCCAGGAGTT
>JAATVS010000503.1 GCA_014523695.1 Nitrososphaerales archaeon TH5895 | reverse complement strand
ATGATGTGATTGAGCCAAGTGAAACAAGAACAAGGTTGATAGCTTCCCTCAAGGCAATAATTAGAAAACGAGAAGAGAGGCCGAGAAGGAAACATGGTAATATCCCTGTCTAGACCCCCACTCCACCAGAAAATAAAATGTGTTACTGTTGAGTATTGGTAGACGATATTGGAGGGAGAGCAATAATAATGCTAAGTTTTAGTAGGGAAGAATAGTATCGCGGAGGAAATAATCAAACAGCATATACGACTGATATAATACTTGCTGAATGCTATGTCTCTTCGTTCCTGTCATGAATGCATTCCTAAAATACGAAATGGCAGGCGCCCAGCATGGATTGAATTTTGTCCGACATAAGTTCATTCCTGTCTACTCATAGGCGCTTCAGGTCGATCACTCCCCGTTTATTAGGAGATATAGTATTTTCAAGTTATGACTCCTCAAATTAGGCAGTATTTTGGACTATGAAATACTAGAATTATTCTAGCTGGTTACGGTGAGATTGATCCAAGGATCAAAACATACCATTTGAAAAGCAGCGGTTTTATTGTGGATTGTTTCTATATCTTCAGTACTATTATCAACTCTTGAAAAGTGAGAACAAGCCTCATTGTCTGGTAGAGTCAAAAGTTACAAGTATATCGCCCGCCTTCACCGACTGACCTTTGGAAACAACAATATCTTTTATCCATCTAGTTGCAGGCGATTTGATCTCATTTTCCATCTTCATTGCCTCAAGGACAATTATTACCTGTCCTCGTTCAACTCTGTACCCCTTTCTTGCTGGAATATCAATAACCCTGCCACTTATAGGGGCTCTTATCTCATCAGATACCTTTTCGGTAAGATAGCTTCTCGAGACTAGATATGCCATACCATCTATGATCATTAGAGAAGGATCGCCTTCTTCTTCGAAATCCAAATGGAATTCTGTTCCCTTTATAACGATGCAGTCATCAAAAGATTTTGCAACCACCTCCTCTCCGTTCACTTTTACAATGTCGTTTCCTACAATCACAATATCGTATAGATTGTCGTTTACTTTGACTTTCAATCAGGATTTCCACCTAAATGCCGACGATGCTAAATTAGAATCATAAGGGTTTGCCCAGTCAAATCTACTGACGTTCCAAGGGTCATTTCCATTCTGAAGTTCCTGTTTCACGTATACTGTCTTAATTCTGGCTCTTTGTGATATGGCAGCCAAAACAGCCGCTGCCAATTCTCCACTCTCTGAAGAGTAAGATTTGAGTTTTTCAACAAAAGATGTATTGTATGTTCCGTCGACAAACCTGTCGTCCTTCAATGCCGAAATGTGAAATGGTATCGAAGTCGGAATCCCCGTAATCCTCAACGAGGAAAGTGCAGAGACCATTTTATTGATCGCTTCTTTTCTATCAAATCCATGACAAATCAGCTTAGCGATAAGGGAATCATAAAATTGAGGAATCGAATATCCTGAGTATAAAGCGGAATCTAATCTAATTCCCTCTCCTGAAGGAGCCACAAATTTGTTAACCTTACCTGAGACGGGTGCAAAACTCAAAGGATGTTCTGCATTAATTCTGCATTCTATCGCATGACCTTTTGAACTGATCATCTCCTGCTTCACGGACAACCCTTGCCCTAGGGCAGCACGAAGTTGTTGTTCTACGATATCCACTCCAGTAACAAGTTCTGTTATAGGATGTTCAACCTGTATTCTTGCATTGATCTCCATGAAATAGTACTTGTTACCTTTGAGTAGGAATTCGACCGTTCCTGCGTTATCGTAACCGATCTCATTCATTATTGAAACAGCCTCACTTAAAATATCTTGTCTTGTTTCATCATCCAACGCTGGGGAGGGTGTTTCTTCGATTAGCTTTTGGTGGCGCCTTTGGATTGAACATTCCCTTTCTCCTAGTTGGATAACATCAGAACTGTCTGCAATAATCTGTACTTCTATATGTTTGGGATTCTCCAAGTATTGCTCAATATAAACCCGGTTTGAACCAAAACTCATCATAGACTCAGTTTGTGCCGATGCAAGCCTCTGATGAAGTTCCTCAGTCGATCTCAAGATTCTTAGACCTCTTCCCCCACCTCCTTCAACAGCTTTCAAGATTACAGGAAAACCAATTTTGTTTATCAAAGAAAATGCCTCATTTTCATTTGATACCTCGCCACCCTCGACAACGGAAGCCACCCTTGAAGCCGCATTCCGGGCTTTCACCTTATCGCCCGAAATAGCCATGACCTCAGTGGAGGGTCCCACAAAAATAATCCCTTCTTTTTTGCATCGTTCTGCAAATTTTGGACTTTCAGAGAGAAAGCCATAACCAGGATGGATCATATCACAGCTAAGTTTGTTGGCCGCTTCGATAACTTTGTCTATTACAAGATAGCTTTCTATCGGCAATAATCCCCCTATGTTGACGGCTCCTTCGCAATACTTTATGTGCAGAGATTCTTTATCGGCTTCGGAGTAGATGCCATATGGTATCATGCCAGCTTTCTTGCAAGCCTTAGCAATTCTTATTGCTATTTCTCCGCGGTTAGCTATTAGTACCTTAGTATTCATGATCCAAATCTAAAATATAGTAGCAGCTCGAATTCTTGGGCTAGGTATCTAATCCGAAGGCTTGTCTATACTGATTTAAGGTGCTATCAAATTGCATACCGGGTATCATCATATATAATATTCTAACATCCTCTCGATTTCATCTTTACCTACTTCGTCATTTGGAAATTCTTCATATCTTGCAAAATCAAGGGGAGTAATTATACCAACAAGGTTATTCGAATCTGATTTATCACTATTATTGTAATTATCAATGACGAGCAAATGTCTTACATTGTGCTGTAACATCATATCAGCAGCTACAGCTGGGGAAGAGGCTGAATCAATGGCGATGAGTGGCACTGACATTATCTGCTTATTTGTTATTGTACTCGTAAAGGTATCACTAGTACATACTTTAGTAACTATATCTCGCTCAGTGACTAAACCTTGAGGTTTACCT
>JAATVS010000502.1 GCA_014523695.1 Nitrososphaerales archaeon TH5895 | reverse complement strand
GCTCGATGTACATTTTTTTTGGCGATTAGGCGGGCCCTTTTTAGTTTTGCCAATCGATCGTAATACCGTTTGCGAGTTCCAAAGTCACTTACCGTTGGATGTCGATGTTCAATAATCATCTGAAGCATTTTGACGCAGTCCCCATCACGTAACAGGGAAAAAATGTCCGATGAGATGTAAGACATTAAATTCTCGTGTTTAATATCAAAGTCAGAATATGAGCTAGATCCTTGGTCGGGCGTTGTCTGCAATCCATACAGTGATCGTACCCATTATGACTGTGTTATCAAATAGCTTACCCTTGGGAATAGTCCATGAGTTTGCCAATAATAAGTAAATAAATTGCCAGACTTAAATACTATTCAATTGAATGATTGTTCAAGGACCTGCTAGGATAAACCTTTGAGAGGCAAAAAGGAATAAATTCTCAAGTTTCTAGACTACTACTTCTCAGTTAATTGTAGACTAGTTGGTCAAAATGAAGCATTGGGCGAACTGGCGAACCTAGTTTATCCGTATCAATTTGTGAGAATTGAATTATCCATGTGAAGTCTATGACCAAATACTATTTCTACAGGCTTCGTTGCAGTAAACGTCAAAACACCTGTATATGTTGCTCCATCTTTTCTTAATGGCAAAATACCCGCTGCAGCATGAGGTTTTTCACCTGTTGATAATGACAAATGAGTAGGTTCCTCTGAAGCAATTATTCGACGACAATGCACTATTGTCTGCCCGGGAAATGTAAAACTGGTCATTGTTAGTAGAAATAGATGTGGTATTAGCCGTAATAATTGAATTGGTTGATTGCGCTAAGGCTTGTAGCGGAAATGATTGCTCGGCATCACTTGACGTAGTTAGTAATAGCTGTTATTGCAAAAATCACAGCAAAAAGCAATAATGTGTTCATTTTCGGGCATCTTAGAATATAAAATGATTTCAAATTCATTTGGTTTTTTATATTAGAGTTGCCGCACCTAAAAGTCCAAAAAAAACTTCGCTAGTGTGTTGTGAACAGTATTACTAAGGATCCAAAGGGTTTCTAAACTAAAGCAGTTTCAAACCGATAGTAATATACTAAACTACTCATCCAATCTAACTCATTGATCAATATCCTAGTTTTGGGCATTGTAATATTAATAGCTCTTGTCATATCAGCTACACTAACCGTAAATCCAATATCGCAGGCACAAATTGAAGGTTCAAAAGCAAAACGCAACTCCCAAGCGGCACCTATCGCTATTTCTGGAGAGAATGTGTACATCGTGTGGTTCAGTGATAAGAATATGCCAAATAACAATTCAGAAGTATTTTTCAGAGCTTCTAATAATGGAGCGACAATGTTCGGAGATAAGATCAATCTAAGCAATACGACGACTGCAGATTCAACTGATGCAGAGATAGCAGCAGACGGAGATGAGGTGATAGTAACATGGTGGGAGAGAAATCAAACCAGCAATGAACCGGTTTTCAGAGCTAGCGTCGACAACGGATTAACATTTGGACCGTTGTTGAGACTTGGAACTAATGGGTCTATTGGCGCGAATGAATAAGTAATATCTTCGTTTTTCTTCGTTTTTCTTTTTGTTACTAATTTGTACCGTCTGGATTAGATACAGGTGAACAACTGAATGCGCTTCTTACCTCTTGTATCGGGGGCGTTGAATTAGCGGACGTATTGCGTAAATAATAATAGTTCCTTTGGCTTTCCAATTGTCCTTGCAGTTCTGCCGATAAGGAATCAACAGTTGGTTTAAATGTTTTGTAAATGAATTGTAAATAGTATGAGTGGAGATGATAAAGTATTCTGTCCACAGTGTCAGACGGAAGGAAGCAGAAGTAAGGTAATATTATATCCCGGTCAAACTATTCCAAAAATGAAGTATACTGACGGATACTGGAATGAGGATGGGGATTTTATTGAATTTAATGCTGAGATTAAGTTGCCGTGGTATATCTGCAGCAATGGACATGTCACTCCACGCAGTGAGCAAGATAGATAGATAACGGATACCTGCAGACTTCAAATGTGTGGCTTAGAATGTTGAAGAAATAAAGTGAGCAAGCGATTCTAGTCTGAGGAATGACAGAAAAGTGGAATAAAGAGGGTGAAAAAATGGAAGAGAAATCTGTTTATGCTTGTGTTCTCGGTCTTAGGCCTTTGATGGTTGGTCTTATTTTTTCTCCAGTTTTGAGACTCGTTTCTCCAGTTCCAGGACGTTGCGGTTTGTCTCGATTAGTTCTTTAGTAAGGCTAACAACTAACTGACCTAGTGCACCATTGTGTTCAACCATATGCAGTCGGTTGGATTTGAGGAGAATATTTATCTCTCGCGTTCATTCTCGCATCCGAGATTAGTGTTGCCAAGTCTGCAGCATAAGTGAAGACATTGATCCCCTACATCTTCTTGAGTATCGCGACGGGTTCTGATCTCAACTCTCTTCACACGATACAGGTTCTATCATTTTCTTTTTTTATAACGCTTTTGCATTATAGCATTCTGGCATTTATAATGTATTGCTTGGTCTAAGAGTGGGGCGCTCCTATCTAATTTCATAGTGAATTTTCCCTTATGATAGGCAGGTGAAATAGGTTTTCTTGTGTAGGTATCTGAGATTACCACTCATGCCAAGGTTGTCGTACCACATTGGACAGAATGAAAGGACCTATTTAACGGATCTACTATGTTCTTGGTACAATTTAACTAAAAGACCCAAAGCGGGCCGAAGTATTAGCGCTTGTATTTTTTACAGAATTTTAAAGTCCTTCAAGCAACAGCAAGAAATGATGATCTTGTAAGAAGGAATGCTGCTATTGAGGAGCTTTTATCGAAGAACTCGCAAAAAGTACGGGAACTCGAATCGCTCAAGGACGGAGGATTGGGTCTTTCCGAGCTAAAACAGCTTCATAACTTAATCGAAGAAATTTCAAGAGAGGCTGGCATGCCTACGGAACACAACGCCGCGGTCAAGAAGTTCTTCAAAGATCTTGAGGAGCATTACGACGACTATTTGAATCTGGGCAAGAAAGTCGCTGAAAGTAAATCTGAACTTAGGAAATTATCAGAGGCGCTAGATCTTGCGTCGCTAGGGCTGAAGATAACCCCGGAGATTGTCAAGATGATCCAATCATTAGTTCGAGCAGGAATCAAAAAGGATGACATCGAACATATAAGCAGGATGATTATAGAGAACCGTCTGCCTCGACCAGAAAACTCACGAAACTCATCGGTTGGGAAGATCCCCGCAAGAGGAAATCATTTAGAATCAGAGAATCAAGGAGAGAAAACCGTTACTCAAAAAAGTCATAATCTGTCGGAGCCAGTATCAGATTTAAGGAACGACAACAGCATAATGAAGGTGGGGGTAGTTGCTGAGAGTAAAGTTGATACTTGTAATACAGATGACCCGAACTTGCAACAATTAGTTGCTCATTTTTACGGAAATCATACCTCGTGTCAAGATGGCAGAGCCATCTCTTCTCCCGAAGCACTCGGCGGTAATGTAGAGCTATCAAACCACTCGAAGATTCCGAAAAAACTTCCACCTTTTCCACCTGGGATAAGAAAGAAAAGGAGTGCGAGATTCAATAGGAGTCTGCGTAGTGTAACGTCAGTATCGAAAAAACATCTAGTTAATTGTACATCATATCCTGACAACGGCAGGCGACTGAATCTACCAGATCTTGATGCCAGCCCAGATAGCTCTCCCCCAAGTCCAAATTCCACAAATCCCACTTCGAGGGATAACGAAATGCCTATGGTCGTCGAAGAAACGCACGGCGGTGTCCAACCAAGCACTAGACGAGAAACAAGCATACCCGTCATAAATCTTCCAAGTGCGAATCAGTCTAAACTAGACAACGGGTGGAATAATTTTCATCTCGAACTCACAGAACTCATAATGACTAACAATAAGTCCGTGATAGATGATTCTCTTCGGAGAATCGATTGTAATAGACGTGAGCCCAACACCCAATATACGGTAAAGAATACAAAAAAAGCTACCTGGCTGTAGCTTAGGTTCAAAAATTTGTGATGCATTGCAGTAGTATCAGCTTGATCAGATATACTAACCACACACATCTCATGTTTAGTAACGTATCAAATGCCTGAGAAGTAGGTTACTGGAATAAAAGATATAATATCGAAGGCTTCAAGACTGTGCCATGTATTAACATTTATTTCCACAATAAAACTGAAAAGAATGCTGTTTTGTCACATTTCCTGAAATAGAAATTTGTTATCCCATCACTGTTACCAATTCCCCAGATTTCTTAGAATCAGTTGACTCAAGATCAAGTCGGAGTTATAATATAAATTAATCCTGTTAGTAACAGCATCTGACCTCCTTGTCTAGCTAATCGAAATCGGAACTAATATTGCCAAGTACATTGGACATTTTTTCACAGAGCAATGAAGCCATATCAAAATCGTGAGGACAGAACGCCTTACCATTAAATACTTTAAGAACTTCCCAAAGTGCAACCGTTGCCTCTAACGACAATGAAGAATCTGACATCGAAGCACAGTCAATTGAGGAGAGGCCGTTGGACGAGGGAAGTGAAAGCAACCCACCAAATACAGAAGACTACCTCAGGCTAGATTTGTATTTATTAGTAACTATATACTTAGGAAAATTCGATTGTTATCATGAATATGGTCTTAATAACAGTATCCAAGTTTTAAAGGAAAGGTTACATACTGGTCATATAGGAAAAATATTAAAACCAAGGTAAGAGAGGATAAATGGAGTTAAAGGCCTTTTAGTAATCTTTGCTATTGCCTTGCTTTTCACTCCGAGTATATCAGACTTTACTTCTGTATCCTCTATATTTGGTAGTGTTGCAGCAGAAAAGCCAACTGGCTTAATACGCATTAGTAGAAAACGCCACGTCACATTGCTATGCTCTACCTCAACCATATAAAAATAAATGAAAAAAAATATAAAAATAAATGGGGATGGGAATCACCATTTGCAGTTATGGTTGCTGTCGCCGAAAAGGTCCATCTTCTCTCTTGCATTTTGCATGAAAAGGATCCCTTTTTTTACTGTAGATTCCATGTCATAAAGTATTTCCGAGCTTTTCATAAAAAGGAAACCATCATACGGATATGTATAGGGGATAACAAGCTAATAAGCAAGTCTTTTTTTCGTAACGGAGAGCGGTGTTGGGTTCTTTACAATATTGATTTGATTGAAAAGCATTGAACATGTGTATGTTTCACAGTCCCAATGGGTGCCCAATAAGACTTCTGTGGGCATTTGCTGCTATATCACATGCAAGGTTCCTATGTATGTGATGGGACCCATGACCATGACCTAAAGTGCATAGTAATAGTAGTCACAGCTCAAAACATATATAAAAAATTGGATGTCCGCTGAAATCAGATGGTAACATGCAAACGAATCAGATAGTTTTCATAATGCTCTCCACAATTATTTGTATGTCAGCAGCTACCCTAGATCCTTCTATTCAATTAACACAGGGCCAGAAAGAACTCTATTTGACTAATTCTACAAAGTCGATAGATAAAGAAGAGCTATTTCAACCAAATTCCAAGCCATATAACCTCAGATACGGGGAGTGGACAGCTAAGTGGTGGCAATGGGCCTACTCACTCCCAAAGGCAGTAAATCCTGCATATGATGACACAGGCAAATACTGCTCAGAGAATCAGCAAGGACCAGTCTGGTTTTTTCCTGGGACGTATGGTAAATCGGTAATTAGGGAGTGCGCTGTTCCTATTGGCAAAGCAATCCTTCTTCCAATACTTAACTCAGAGTGCTCATTTGCTGAATTTCCTGAGCTCCAGACAGTCGACGAGCTAAGGATGTGTGCAAAGGCTTTTCAGGACCAGGTTACGCAGCTTCATTTTAGCATAGATGGTCAAGACCTCTCTGAAATAGAATTGGAAAAGTACCGCATACAATCACCAGCGTTTTATTTTACATTGCCTGAAAATAATATTCTCGATCTGCCTAAGGATACAGGGGCCTAAGGATACGGGGGCCTAAGGATACGGAGGTTGATGCAGATCACAACAAGATAATACGGGATGTCCTGTCTATGCTTAGAAAATGATTAGCAATTACAGAAGATACGGCTGATCTATCTCAGTTCGAGCTAAGCTTGCATATCTCTTGTCATAAGAAAGTAGGTGAGTGGTCTCAAGGCCTACAAACTCGCGCAAAGCTACAGTATTTGCAGCTATCTAATAGTATGATAGCTTGAGAAAATAATGACCTAAGCACAGATATTCTCGAATCTGTCCCTTACGTCTAGCAAATAGCGACGAAGAGTCGACTTAGATAAACTTGCTATTGTCACATGATTACACCTTACGCTATCGGAGATTCTTCTTAAATATTAAAAAAAAGAAATTTATTCGTACTTTTTTCGCAGTCCATACTTTGCTACTCTATGGGATGTTCTTGCACTTTTTGTGTTTATCATCCTTGTCGTGGTGTTTCTTACATTTCTTATGCTTCCTATGGTCATCATGGTCATCATGGGCATCACCAGATACCGCTGCTGCCGCTGCGGCAGCTGAGGCGCCGAAAACCACATTCGGTGTTGAAAGTAGAGTGGCGTTGAAGTACCATCGTTTATTACAGATGCCCGTACAAAATCCTTTTGTTAATCTTCTCAGTTCTGATGTTCTGAAAAACTATCCTGAACCTAACGTTAAATTCGCCATTCTCAGCATATCTAATCCTTAGCTTTAGTATTAGAGATATTCAGTCATCTGCCCCAGTCAAAACTATGTCTTGCTATATTTCTGCTCCTTTTCCTATCTAAAATTGCAATTAAGGTCCCTGCAATAAGTGTTATCGCTCCGATGATGAAAATTATAGCTCCAGCTGCTATTCCCATGACAGCATCCAAACTAACTTGTCCACCTTCTACTGAAACTGGTAGAAACCCAAAAAGACCTTCCGCAGTTACTCTCTCTGTTCCTAGATTTGAAAGAGTAAGTGTATATACTCCCCTTGTTTGAGGCTTAAAAGTTGTGAGTAGATCGCTTTGAGTATGTTCACTTAATTGGTTCTTGTTTATTACCAGGCCATCGGGACTAACTACTAACTGTTCTACTGTGGGCGGTTGAGAGGGAGATTGATTACTCGTATCGATGTTACTGTCAACGTCAGACTCCATATGTAATGCAACTGATACAGGTCGGTCTATAGTATCTATTTCAAGTGTATGGTTTACGGATTCGGAAGGTTCAATTTCAACGTTATCTAAAACAGTGGTTTCGTCTAGGAGTGTGCTTGCCATATCTATGCCATATACGACTGTCAATGCTATTCCTATAGCGAACAACGAACCACCTGCAATTAATATTATGTATCCCCTATTTAACATGTAAATAGTAGGCGTAAAGGGTTACTTTACTTTAGCTAAGCGTTTTACCCTGGTATTCCTAAGGTCCATCATATCTACCAAATCTTATCATATCTAAAGGTATACAAGGGATCAATTCATAAATTAATCATGGTCAATTATGGATTTGGTATCAATAATAAAGGATGGAAGGAATCTAAAAAGAATTCCTTAGCTAAAGCACTAAAGGAATTGGTTGAGGATATGGATGGTGAAGGTAAGTTTATTGGTTTAGTTCAAGGGCAAAAACCTTATGTCCAAATTGATGAACCCTCTCCAGGAGTGGCTATAATGAATATTAGTTATCTAACAGAAGCTTTTCAGCATGATCTTATTGAAGAAGCAAACAAAAGGTTTCAGACTGTAATGTCAGAGGTGGATGAAGATTCAGAAGGATATGTTCTCTCGAAAAATATCTGATGATGATCTAGTTACTAACTTTTGCCAAGCCACATTTTGTTTCCCTACTGTGGCAGAAACGTTGTAACTGATTTAACAAAAAAATTGAAGTCGTTTGTCAATCTAATCTAGATCTTGTGTCGGCCCACACTTGCGTTAGGTCGTGTTAGCTGTCCAGTTGTTATTGAGGTGGCTGTTGGTGGAACACCTTTTCTGGTTTTATTTTTAAAATGACTCTCGTTTCGCCTGGTGAACGATAAGGATACTTGTCCAGGCCAAAGTACTTCTTTGCAAGTCTGTCAGTATGTTCATCAGCACCTTCTTTAATTTGCTCAGTAACAGTTCCTCTAATTGTAACCATATCATATGGATTAACCTGATCAGATATTGAAATTGCTACTCTTGGATCTCTTGAAACATTTTTTTGTTTTATCCTTCCTTCGGCCGTGTTTATCAGAATGTTGTTGCCATCCTCATCAAGATCAATCCATGTGGGAGTGACTTGCGGCGAGCCATCCATCATTAGTGTTGACAGGTAAGCAAAGTTCTTTCCTCTAAGGAGCCGAGCTACGGGTTCTGTTATCTGACTCATGATACTTGATCCAACTATATAATTAAAAAATATATCTGAATTAGCTTCTAATGATAGTTAATAGCCATGAAGTTCAGTGGTGACAGGCAACTTCTCAAGTTAATGACGAAGTAAGCACGCACATGTATTTCATATTTTGCTGGGCAAAATATAGTGCCCTGGCAATATTTGAGACTCGAATATTATACTAACTCATAACTTGTAACATAAATGCCAATTTCTTAGGAGTTATTTCCATTGCCAATGTATATGTTGATGGGAAGAAATGAACATCAGAAGACAATCTGCTATTTCCTTTTGCCTCTGTCTGTTCCCATCACTGGCGCAAGTTATATACAACACATTAGCTGCCAAGCCCATCGAATCTTTCCCTTAGATATAAGTAATTTTATTTTTTTCCTGTGATATTCTATATATCCATATATATCTATATATCTATTTGATGTTTAATAGCCTTTCTCTTGGGCTTGTAGGCCATGGTCATAGCGTTACCAATTTTCGTCCAAGATCGTAACTTGGAACCTTCAAATTGAACTCTTATCAATAGCTTATCTCTTTGGATAAGGTTTTTGCGCTGACCTTATTTGCCGTGAATGAGAGAGCGAATATGTTTACTCTTGCCCGGACCGACCAAATCATCACAGTGGTGAAATTTATCATAGCATATTACATTCTTGTTTCTTAGAGGTGCCCTGCATTTACCGGTAACTGATATTTTGATTTTGCTGATACGTAGAGTAGGGCTGGAAATGAAGCAGAAAAGGTATCATATATTGTTAGTTTTCCCACTTGAAATCTTTGGTAGAAAAATTCATATGAAAATCACAATACTTATCTTCCTAACCTCCATTTGCTAATCAAAATAAGCCCATTATTCTTGTAGATAATTGTCGTGGCAATTAAGAGATCATTTGTTACCGTTCATGTAGCTTTGTGTTTATCATTTCTTTTGACTATTAGCATCCTGATTGGCAATTACGAGGAATCAGCAATTGCACAAATCATCCCAGCTGCTCCTAATGAAGAAGTTACGCCACCAAGTAATGCTAACCTGGGCGCTACTGATCCTATTGCACCCAGCGGACCAACAAACTCAACTTTGAGTGAGAACGCCCAAACTTTGGAGCATAAATATACCACCACTCTAGACCATGTTGGAACATCAAATGGGAGTTCCTTACTTGAGAGTATATTCAACAATGTTAACGAGGATCTGAAAGCAAGTGGAATTACTGGATTCTATCCTTAGGTCTTTTCGGGTCAGACTCCTATATGAATGGAGATTTATTTTGGAAGCGCATTTGCCAACATGAATCTTTTGTCATCTTCTATTGGTTTGGCTGTCGCAATACCTGGTATTAGTGTTAATCAGCCTGTTCAAACGAGACTACTTTTGAGGAAACTAGCTGAGAATGTGTTGCATTGCAAACGAATGCAATATGTATCCAACTAATAACTTTTTAAGAAATGAGACCTTTATTACTTGGGAAGAGACATGGGTAAGTGGAAGTGCCTATGGTGTTCTAAAGTGCTGGAAGGAGAATCTTTTGTGGACCTGGTCATGACAAGCACCAATGATAATGAACCTATTCATGCCTGGGAAAATAT
>JAATVS010000501.1 GCA_014523695.1 Nitrososphaerales archaeon TH5895 | reverse complement strand
TAGTAGTAGTAGTAGTAGTAGTAGTAGTAGTAGTCGAACCTCGCGTCTGTCATCGCCTGGACAAATTTATTCGCGGCGATGGACAGCTCAAATATTTCTCACGCACGCTTGTGGCTACGATAATAGTGGATTCTGCATGACAGACAGGCAGAGACATAAATATGACAATGTGGTCAGTGATATTTGTGAAGGGACTGATTGATTGATTGGTTGATGGATGGATGGATGGATGGATGGGGGATGGATGGATGGATGGATGGATGGATGGATGGATGGATGGATGGGTAGAAGTGTTAGGCAGGTGTTCCAATGGAATTAACACACAGAGGATTTAGTGTCATAATCTTAGTCCTTTCGGCAATTACTCTAGCCTATATCATATTTCCCCTTGCTACGATCATGACCTTTCTGGATCCGTTAAATACTATCGAATCTTTGACACGACCACAGGTCTGGAACGCTTTCACCCTAAGTCTATTTACTGCAACTGTCTCCACATCAATTCTATGTGTATTTGGGATACCATTTGCCTATTTCTTAGCAAGATATTCTAGTTTTCGGGGGAAATTCATTATCAGAGTTATTGTCATTATCCCACTAGTCCTTCCCCCTCTGGCAAGTGGAGCTCTTCTATTAGGAATGTTTGGTCCAACATCGATAGTAGTGCAAGCCTTTCCAGGGGTTGAATTTACTCAATCCGTGTTTGGAATTATAATAGCTCAAACGTATGTTGCCTCTCCATTTATGATTCTTGCAAGCCAGGCAGCATTTGAATCAGTTGATAGATCATATGAGAATATTGCAAGAGTATTAGGTAAGAACAATTTACAGACCTTCTTCAGAGTTTCACTCCCATTAGCTAAGACTGGAATAATTATAGGCATAATCATGTCGTGGGTCAGGGCGGTCGGCGAGCTCGGGGCGACCATGATGATGACGTACAATCCTCACACTATATCAATTCAAATTTTTGAAGATAATGCTATCGGTGGTCTAACTCAGGCTGTGTCAGGTATTCTCTTAGTAGTAACATTGCCCATATTAGTAATAGTTGTATTTTACATTTCAAGGAAGAATAAGGGTCATGGGCTACTGAGGCTGAGATAGGGAATTTTCAAATCCATGTGGCATACTTTTGGCTGAACTCCTACTTTGTAATGAACTTGAAATCTCTAAACACTCTAAACATGGCACGATATCTTGTGACAAGTTTGAAGACTGGAGTCTAATATAATAGAGTATTATTATGAAGATCGGGTATACCTGCATAAATAATAGTATCCTTCGGAGCTGCCCATCTACTTTTAGATTGGCATCCTTTCTGAAAAGAAGTTAATTCAAATCGTTAGAGGCAACATAATTCACCTCAGTCAGATCCTAGATTACAATGTCAGCCATGGTTTACTATTTCTTAGAATTAGATCAGATCTCATTCCCTTTGCATCTCATCCGATATGTAAATTGATTGGTTTAAACTTTTCCAGTCAGAATTTGAGCAAATTGGCATTCTTACTAGAAAACTCAATATTCGTGTTTCCTCTGACCAATTCGTGATTCATAACTCGCCGAACAAGATGATAATAAAAAACAGCAGTTGGTAACGTTAGGCATACCCTTTTACAACAAGTCCTATCCCGCCAAAAAACAGAATCGCAAAAATGAATAAGTTTATTGGATCTTGTGGATCTAGTCCAGTCACATTTATTGAGACTGTAGTTACATGTGCATATTGCTTGTTAACGAAAAAACCAACGTAAGGAAATACAAATAGAAATGAGACCAGGATTACTCCTATGCCTACTGCAACTAACCTCTGCCTATAACTCTTCAATACTCTGAACAGCCCATATTATTTAATTAAGCCTTCTATCTGTAAGGCAGGAGTTCGTATGGAATTTTACAAAATGAATCACATAGCATCACACACCTAACGTAAACCTTTCCGAACTCCTGCCCCATTACTATAGTCGATAGACGGTGTGTGAGGTATATTTGCGTCGCGTGTACACGCACTTATTACAGAATAAGTGCTACAACTATTACTCTGTATGGATAATAGATAAACATTATTGGCCACAGCGATTCTTGTTTGCTTTTTCAGAGTATTTCATTTCTAAAATACCAGAATAGCCCTACACGGTGACCTGGTCTATTCTACTTATGGTAACGTACAAGTGACTAATATGGGTTATTCAGATTATGGTCAAGGATAGGTGACGGTAGACAAATGGTGTCTGTTAAGGAAAACAGCAATGAGCGCCATAGTCCCACCGTCACCAATGTGCATATGACCTGATGTCCAGTTTACAAGTAGTGATCCTTGGTCAATACTATTTTTAATGGTTGTGTCAATTATCAATTTTGAGACTAGCCTAGCCTAGAACTTTATTCCAAGATCTCTTAATTCCTTTAATTTGCGCACTCTAGTCTCCTTATCCAGTCCTACAATATCCCAATACGCAAGCAACCATGCTGTGTTTGGCCTGACCAAATTTGCTGCAATAGAGTATGCAAAATCTAGAATCAAAACAAATGCTATTGCTCCGGGTACGGTTGATACACAGCCACAAAGAATGGGACATAAACGAGCAACTCAAGATAAGTAGCCGCTTGTAGAATCACTAAAGTTGATGCACCCAATAGGACGCATAGCAGATCCGCAAGAGATTGCTAATGCACTAGCTTGGTTATTGTCTGACAGGACATCCTTTATCCTAAGTCACACATTGTTAGTTGAAAGGGGAGGAGTCAGTCGATGAGAACTGTTTTTCTGACTATTGAATCAAGGTATTCATTAACTATGTCCTCATCAGACTTCTTGCCGTAGCCGCTACCTGTATAAAAAACAAGAACTACCAGCAGTCTGGACTAATTAAGCGTTGCATAGGTATGCTCTTGTTATAGAGAATGATGACCATCTCTATTATCTGAAGGATTGCATTGAATTTAGTCGCCGAATAAACATCCCGATCGTCTTGGATAGTTTTCATCATCAGTTGTTATCTAATGATGAGTCACTCAGGCTCGCACTTAGACCGGCCACGTTGACATGGAATCAGAATAGGGATGGGTTGCCGATTGTTGATTATAGTAGTCCACATGTAGGAAATGATGAAAAAACATCAAGGGAAGAAAGGGCAATCATGCTTAAAGCATTGATGGGACTGCATTTAAGAAATTCTTGAAGGAAACAGAAGGTTTAGATTTTGATGTCATGCTCCAGATAAAAGATAAGGAAAAAGAACGCTCTGGAAGCTCTCAAGATTTTAGATTCCAAATTCTAATTACTCAATTGCATTAAGGGAATATATGCGAGTGATATGCAGTTCTGGCATGTCGGGTATGAGCTATTGGGTTATGACTAAAGCTTTTGTACAGAATTTGCTATTAGCTTCCTTTTTGCCAGCAAATGTTTGTGCCTGAATTTTATATTTCTTGGATTCGATCTTAATTTATGGCTACAACAGGGACACCAAATACCCCCTCCCCATTTTATGAATATCTGGCAAACCTGGCATCTCTTCTGTCCACTTTCATACCTTCCTAACTTGAGTTTGGCCCTTCCAGCTTTGTGTCTAACACATATACCTTTGCAATACATCTAATATGAGTATTGATACGATATGGTGTCAGCCCTTATTATAGTAGGTACCTAGTGAATGATAAAATCATAAGGTATGATTATTTTAACATGCAATGTCTATAGAATGCGCATAAAATTATGAATTGTTTATGCATTTCATTGACTTGTTATGGATTTATGATTTGTTAGCACAACGAATAGGGCCTTTGGCAGCGGATCCAAAGTACCCTGATACACCGTCTCTTTTATTCTCTCAATCTTGAACTCTTCATTTTCGAAAGTTTTACTTAATTGCTTCTTAGAAAATCTATATGGACCATCATCTCTCTTCTCTTTGGTACTAAAGCATTTCAGAAATAGCATCCCATCCTTTTTAAGGATTCTTTTAATCTCCCGGACGTATCTTGGTCTGTCTACAGGCTGGAAAACATGGAAACATCCGCGGTCAAAGATATAGTCATATTCATCATCCTTGATCCTAGAATCTAATATGTTATCAACAATGAAGATGATATTTGGTTCATTCGCATAAACTTTCATCGCCCGATAGATAGCAGATTTAGAAATATCAGAACCCGTTACTGTGAACCCTTGTTTAGCCACTTGCACTGCTTGAGTTGCAGGCCCTGTACCAAGGTCAAGAAACCTTCCTTTTACTGAGAGCTTTCCATTAGATATCTCTTCGTTTAAGTCTGGGTCGAGTTTCTCACTATACCAAGGCATAGTTTCAACTTGCTGGTTGTCATATAGACTCTCCCAATCTGGAAAACCTCTAGAATCATTATTGGTCACAATATTACGAGTAAAAGTTTGTTCCAAGTTGTATATGTATTGTGCTGTAGTGGCTTCGGCAGCGGTAGTCTAGATTCTAAACTGTGTTGTATCGTGGCAGGGCTACGTTGGGTCAAAATCCATTGGTAACAGAATTTCTTTAATATGTATTAGATGCGCTAATTTCCCAGCACATCTAATAGAATAATTATCAGATTAAAGAGAGGGTCTGAATTTGCTTAACGTAAATAAACAAAATGCCCGCCTCATTTATCAGAAATGAACATCAAATATGTAGCAATAATAGCAGTCATAGCAGCAACATTAGTAGCAACAACGACAATAACCGCTGATAGTGCTTTCGCAACCAAATACAAGAGTAAGAACCAAGCGTTATCACAAGTAAATGACTGTGGCAATGGATTCTTGCCAGAGAATGTCGGATGCCAGAACAGTGCATCGCAAGTCCAAGGCGACGAGAACATCGTAGACTTAGCTACTGCACAAACATTCCCATGAAGTAGCCACGAAGAACCATAATCCAGTTTATTCGATTCTTAACTTTTTTTTATCGTCATTGTCGGAGCAGTAGTGGTAGTTCCTAATCTATTCTTATACTCATCCAAACAAGTTGATATAACTCAATAACACAGTAGTAAATATGACAAAATGAAGTTCTGGTACTAGGCCGGATCGTACTTCCTTCCCCCCCAACATCTACTCCTTTCATTGGTAATATCTCATTTTGCGATCATTCTTTTGTAGTAGAAATGCAGTTAAGTTATGTAACATATAATATATATCCCCTAACTGTTTTTAATAGAATATTTATCAGATTAATGAGAGCGCACGAATTTGCTTAATGTAAATAACCAAGGTGATCGTCATAGGTATC
Source organism: Nitrososphaerales archaeon TH5895 (assembly GCA_014523695.1). Taxonomy (GTDB): domain Archaea; phylum Thermoproteota; class Nitrososphaeria; order Nitrososphaerales; family Nitrososphaeraceae; genus TH5896. Next base: position 979 of record JAATVS010000501.1, on the reverse strand, counting down.
AGAAATATGAACACCAAGTATCTTGTAGTTGTAGCAGCAATGGCAATAATGCTCATTGGAGCAACAGCTTTTGCAACAGACAGTGCTTTTGCTGACGGAAAAAAGAAATATGAGAAGAATCAGGCACTTTCACAGGCAAACGCTTGTGGAAATGGAAAATTGCCGTTGAATGTGTTATGCTCAAATAGTGCATCCCAAATTCAAGGCGATGAAAACGCAGTCAGTACTGCATCATTCCAACAAGGCGGAGACGACTAACAAATAAAATAGTACGTAGATCCTCTATTTTTATTTTTTTCTCAGATAGTTTAGAGTTTTCAGTACGCTCTTTGAAATCAACAGCAAAGAATGCATTCATATTGTTCCCGTTCAATAAAATTGTTCTACTTTATAAGATCTAGTGTATAGATCATTTTAATGTGGCCTTCACTGACACGAATTTATTTCATTCAGCAAAAACAAGGGAGAGAGAGCTTTTCTACAGACAGAAAATTCCATGATAATTGCTACAGCCTTGCAGATGGAATCATAAACATGGTTCTATTCTCGACGCCTTGTCTCATATTCTTCGAATGAGCTGGTGACGAGTCATGCAACAAAGCATCAATTTTCTACTTTCATAGCCCTACTTTTTTAGAGTTAGATCGAGACCATTTACGCATCCATTGCAAAAGATCAACAACTGATTCAACGAGCTCCTGTCCTTTGTTGGTAAGACGGTACTCTACTCTAGGGGGTATCTCTTTATAGGCTCTCCTCTCAAGGATTTCATTTCTTTCAAGTTGTTTTAGTCTTATGGCTAATGTCTTACTGCTGAATCCTTTCAGTGAATTCCTGAACTTTATGTAGCGTACAGGGTTTGTAGTACAGCAAAGAGGGATAAGAATTTCAAGTGTTCCTCTTTTTGTAATTAATTCCCTTAGTTTCTTGGTTTCATTCATAAGTAGTTCAGCATCGTACCCATCAAATCCACATGAAT
>JAATVS010000500.1 GCA_014523695.1 Nitrososphaerales archaeon TH5895 | reverse complement strand
TCCATGCATAATTGAAGACGACGTTACAATCGATGACTTTTGTAAAATAAAAGGACCCACATACATTAGTAAAGGTAGTTTCATCGGGATGAGCTCGCTTATTAGAAACTGTATGATGAGTGATAAAACACGAAGAGGGTTCAACTGCGAAATTGCTAGGTCCTATCTATTAGGAGGTGATAAAATATCACAACAGAACATATTGGTGGATAGCATAATAGGAGAAAATGTGTGGTTTGGTGCTTATGCAGCAACCTTGAATGCTTTATCTACCAAACAAAAAATATCATACGAAATTGAGAAAGGTAAATCAATAGATACTGGAATAGATCGCTTTGGAGCACTTGTCGGAAACAATTGTACTATTAGCACATCCGTCATAATCATGCCAGGAAGACACATTCAGGCTGATACATTTGTGAAGCCAGAAACAACCGTTGCCAAGAGTATAGGTTACTGATTGTCAAGTGAAATGACTAGCAAGTAGCATTGTTGACACCATAGTTAGGTTATTTCGATTGGGTTACCTTTCTGGTTAATCCAATAGCCAAGAACTTGTGAGATGTTCAAATCCTTGGCTGAACTCTCAATTCATCCTGAATCTGATTCAGCATGACGCCTTAAAATGCCTCAGTATCCAGGCTACTGGGTGATTGAAACCGTAATCTCCCCATAAAGAGAGAAGTAGAGCGAAATTGCCACAGATTCAATCTCCTAGTCAATTATTCCGGAATCTATATAAGAATTCGACGCAAAGCAATCTAAGTCAATGCAGTCGCAGGTGGAACCTAACCTATCGTACTTCATAGCGAAAGCACGGTCTATAGATGGCCGAAGTTTCCAGAAGAAGATTAAAGTGGCTATTCTTAGCAGCTTTACGATTAACGGCTTAGAAGAAGCCCTTCGCGTCAAATGTGCGGAAAGCGACATAACCTGCGCAACCTATCTTTGCGGATACGGACAATACAATCAGGATATTCTTGATCAATCGAGCAAATTGTATGAATTTTCTCCTGATATTACTTTCATGATTATAGACACAAGGTCAGTCTTGTCTACCCTCTTCTACACCCCTTACACCATACCTGCCAACGATAGAAGAACCTATATCGACAAGCGCGTCGCTGACTTCGTGAATTTGGTCAAGACCTTCAAGAACAGAACCGGCTCAAAATTAGTCTTGACGAATTGCAGTATCCCAACGTATTCGCCTTACGGCATCTGTGAAGTAAGGACTGAATATGGTCTTAAAGAAATGGTATACGATTTCAACGCCAGATTGTCTGATGCGTTCAGAAGTGACCCTCAAGTATTTTTGTTCGATTTCAATTCCTTTGTAGCTAAATACGGTGAAATCAATGTGCTAGATTACCGACAGTTTCTTGTTGGTGATATTAAGGTCTCTTTGAGCTACATACCACATCTTGCAGAGGAATTAATGGGATATGTCAAAGCCAACCTGGGAGTAAATCGGAAGTGTATAGTACTTGATCTTGATAACACGTTATGGGGTGGTATAATTGGAGAAGACGGGTTTGATCGAATTGACCTTTCATTAAAACCCCCAGGCATGGCTTTCATGGAATTTCAGCGCGTACTTCTAGCACTATATCAAAGAGGGGTGATTCTTGCAATCAATAGCAGGAACAACGAAGATGAGGCGCTGAGGGCTATTAGAGATCATCCTTTCATGGTCCTCCGTGAAGAACACTTTGCAACTATGAAAATAAACTGGAGCGATAAAATCTCTAACATGAAGGAAATAGCACAGGAATTAAATATTGGATTAGACAGCATTGTCTACTTTGACGATGATCCCATAAATAGAGAATTAATGTCGAAGGCGATACCACAGATTAAGACCATTGACCTACCAGATGATCCATCATTGTATGCCTCAACCTTAATGCAAATTAACGACTTTAACACCCTTGTTATGACCAATGAAGATAGAAAGAGAGGTGAGATGTACAGAGAGGAACACAAACGAACCGAGTTAAAGAGATCGTCTTCAAACCTGGAAGATTTTCTTAAGCAACTTGAAATTAGAGTCACGATGAAGAAAGCAAATAATTTTACGATCCCTAGGATAGCGCAGCTCACACTCAAGACTAATCAATTCAATCTCACAACTCGTCGTTATCAAGAAGAGGACGTTGAGACTCTTGCTCAGGATCACACTAAATTGATCGGGTGTGCTCAAACTCAGGATAAATTTGGCGACAATGGAATTACTGGCGTTTATATTGTTAACAAAAACCACGTAGATAAGGAGTGGTTCATAGATACTTTTCTGTTGAGTTGCAGAGTAATGGGAAGAGGGATAGAGGACGCCATGATGGGCTATATCTTGAGTAAAGCCAAGGAAGAGGGGGTCATCAAAGTTAAGGCTGAGTTCATACCTACTAAAAAGAACAAACCTTGCGAACAACTTCTACCAAACTTTGGGTTTAAAAAGGAAGGGGAACAATGGGTTTACACTTATAACGTACCTATTAAACAAACTAATCATGTTGAACTAAATGAAGATTAATGTCTAGCAATCTTTTGGATATTGTCGCGAATGTTATGGAGGTACAGGTCTCTCAAATCGATGATGAATCAGGCCCCGAAACAATCGAAAACTGGGATTCATTTCGTGGATTGATATTATTTGAGGAACTTGAATCCAAATTTAATGTGAAATTTACTTTAAATGAACTATTAAACATCAAGAAGATAAAGGACATAAAAAATATTCTATCTGTACGCGGTGCTTCACTAAATGAATGAAGTTACCATATCTCAATACACTCTGAAAGATATTGAGGAGGGTCTTGGAAAAACGTTCAAAGTCAATATTACAGAGTCGATGGTCAGTGAATATGCAAAAATTACCGGAGATAATGCGCCGATCCACATGGACGAAGAATATGCTCGCAAGACTGAATTCGGACATAGAATATGCCATGGTATGCTTATTGGATCCTTCTTCTCCCGTTTGGTGGGAATGCATTTGCCGGGAGAGAATGGGCTTCTGCTTTCTTATTCTTGCAGGCATCTTTTACCTTGTTATATAAATCAGGAACTTACTGTCGACGGCGTAATCACAGGAAAAAGCGAAGCTACAAGAATTATTACCATCAAAGCAACCATCAAGGACGAATTTGGAAAACTCTTGGTGGATGGGCTGCTGAAAGTTGTGGTTTTGAAATGAACTTGTAGACCATTGAATTTCTTTCTTGCTGCAATGCAATCTGTTTGTACCGATGAGCCCATTGTGGACAGTCTCTATTTGGTAACTCCTATTCCTGAAGTACTTTATGAACAAATGAGATCGCAATTGATCCTTCGCCCACTGCGGACGCAACCCGTTTGATGCTACCGCCTCGTACGTCACCCACAGCGAAGATCCCAGGTAAACTGGCTTCGAGCAAGGACGGGGGACGAGCAATGGGCCAGCGCGCAGCGCTCAGCTCTTCCGGCGACAGATCAGGTCCTGTCTTAATGAAGCCCTTAGAGTCGAGGATGACGCACCCATTGAGCCAACCTGTATTCGGAGTGGCCCCAGTCATAAGGAACACATGTCTGACCTTGTGCGACTCCGTTACTCCCGTTTGATTGTTTCGCCATCGAACTGATTCCAGATGATCGCCTCCTTGGAGTGCTATGATCTCCGTGTGCGACCGGAATACTATCTTATGGGTCTCTTCGATCCGGCGAATCAAGTAGCGCGACATGCTCTCGGCCAAACTGGCAGATCTGACGAGCATGTGTACCCGCTTTGCAGTCTCCGCCAGAAACACAGCAGCTTGACCTGCTGAGTTACCTCCGCC
>JAATVS010000499.1 GCA_014523695.1 Nitrososphaerales archaeon TH5895 | reverse complement strand
CTCTGGTGATCAATGCATGTGTCTATGAATTCCTATCGATATCCAACCTTCTCGTCTGAAATACCATAGCAATAGAATTGTGCTTGTGACTGAGCCTATCAACAGTAAGACAAGGGATGTATAACTGCCAAAGACCATGTTTACCGGATTGTTATTGTCTCCAGGCAGAGGCAGGTTCATTCCGTAAAATGTACTTATTATCGTCACAGGAATGGACAGGGTAAAGAGAATGGTAAGAATGGATAGAATTCTGTTCGATTTCTCTGAGCTTAACATGAAATCTGTATCCTTGTATATCTCGATCGTTTCTTTGGACTCGTCCAATGTTTCCAAGACTTTTTCGATATGATCCTTGACATCGTAAAAGTATGGTGTTAGATCCTCTTTAGAAAATCGCTGAACATCTCGCGCCAGCTCCACGACGATCCTTCTCATGGGAAGGATCAGGCGTCTAAGTATTGTGATCTCTCTTCTCAGTATCGAAATCTCCCTTGCCTCTGACATCTTTTCATCAAAGACTCCTTCCTCGATATCGTCTATATTTCCCACAATCTTCATAAGAATGTGGAAAAGATCGTCTACCAATGTATCGATTATCGTATGAAGTAAGTAGCCAGGCTCCTTCCCCATCAGATTTTCTCTCTGAGCAGTATTTTCCTTGCACATCTTAAAAAGATCCATCAATGGTTCAAGCTCCCCTTGGTGGACAGTTACGAGGTAGTTGGATCCCAGAAACATAGAAAGTTGGCTGACCTTTGGAACATGCCTTTCCTTGCCCATAAATGGGAAGTGGACAATAACAAAAATATAGTTACTGTGCCTTTCTATTTTTGGAAGCTGGGTCTTTGATAAAGAATCTTCCAAATTCAAATCGTGGAAGGAATAAAGCCTACCTAGGGCGTCCATCTCATTCCTTGTTGGCTTTGGGAGATCGATCCATTTGAAGCCATCGCTTTCTACTGTTCGCAACGATTTCATGATATCTGTCTCCATCTTGCATCACGCCAAGTAAGCTTCCCATAATTTAGTCTTATAATCTATTGCATTTAACAGATCGATTATTCAATTGAGTCGTGCATGAATACTATGTCTTTCCGGTTATCAACGTAAGTGGCGCATGTGAGATGGCAAGCCTCAGATTGAATGGATATATACTGCGATCGATCCACTGAACAATTCGTCGTTGTCGGCTCAGGTCTATTTGTTTATATGCATTCCTAGGATATCATTACAAAATGTCAATTCGGAAGGATGGCCCATTCTTTGATGCAATCTCGGAAAAATTATTCCCCGACATCCCAGATTCTGCTTCCGCAATTGCAAAGGTATTTTTAAATATTGAACAATTTGAGATTGGACAAAGCTACGTAACGGCCAAGATCGTCAACAAGTTTGGCGATAAAGTAGGACTTAATATTCAAGGGGGAAAACCCGGAATCGAATTACAGGAAAGCCTCTTTAGATTGCAAGGCAAGGAATTGCCAAGGCATGTCTTTGTTCTTACGAGGGTCAAAGATAGCGCAAGTTTGCTGGTGCGGAGACTACCCGTATTAGGTATCAAGGATTGGCTCTTGATATACGATGATACGTTATTCTTACTTGCGGTTAAGGACAGGTTTGATGAAATCGAATTTAGGGTTGTATAGGCCAGGAACAGGGTTGGTTGGTTGGCTGGTTGGCTGGCTGACTGCTAACAAGTCGCAAGTTACAGAAACTGCAATAGAACATTATCGAGTCTTCTATAGGGGAGCATTGCTTAAGAACTGCCCAAGTCATTTTCTTAAATTTTCAACAATCTATCAGATGGCACTAGTAGCAGACATGCTACAAAAAAAATAATCCGAGATAAAAAGATCAATGGAAAGAGAAATAAAACAAAGCGCCTAGCGCAGTCCAGCTTTCACTGTACTAGCACTAGGCATGTTCCCCATCGGTTTGGTCGATGTACCTCTACCTAAATCTTATGCTAATTTAAATGTGACTGGAATACCTTGTCTGTGTCTTGGTTGGTTGTTTACTCTACTTTCTTACCCGTATATTTTTCAGTCAAGCGACCTACAAGAACTTCAGACCGACTCCACGATCTTTCATACATATTTTTATTTACACAATTCAAGGATAAAGGGTACCAGTTTGTTGAATTAAAATCATAGTTCGATTCAGCAATCTGTAATTCTCGTACTTTCCAGAAAAGGTAGCATTTAATAAACATGACATCGCATACATTCAAGTTGAGCAATAACAGGGATTTTCTGTCGCAACAACT
>JAATVS010000498.1 GCA_014523695.1 Nitrososphaerales archaeon TH5895 | reverse complement strand
GTCACTCAACACGCCATCAATCCCAATCACGTCTTCCCTCATTTTTATCCTATAGTAGGAAATGGTCCTAAATCGATTTGCACATGCATCGAGTTACACGGCGTGTGCGAGACCCTTAGATATGAGGTAAACCCCTATAAAGATGGGTACGCGAACAATCTCCTCACTGAGACTGAATCTCTCACCTTTAAGCCGCAGTTTTAGCCTCGGGGGCATAATCTCAACGGCTACTTCGCGACCCGAAAGCTGACATGACTCGTCGAAAGGATCGAATGAATCCAAATCTAAACATAAAGTCTTTGTGAGTCCGCTCTTGCTATTCAATGTTCCTGGCATTCTGAACACCCGATGAATGTCGGTAGTTACTTGTGAATCAATTCGAACGCCCATTTCCTTAGCAATATCGGCCACTCGCTTCCTGAATTGTTCAATGTCACCCAGTTCCTTCACCAATTTGGTCAGCTTTCTTTGCGACGTTATAGATATCCCTAATTTATCAGAGATTCTCTTTCGCCAGCCATAATCCAGTCCTCCTAGTGGAAATCTAACGCGAAAATCATTATGTGTATTTCTTCTGACCCCGATGACATCGGCCAAGATCCCTATTCCCATTATGTATGCGGCCAAATCAGCTCTTGCCTGACTATTGAGATCATTGAATGATTCATCTAGAACGTGGACATGAAAACCGTTGTTACCTGAAAAATATGTGGTGATCTTTTCTGGGCTTATCCCTATATCAGAGATGAGGAAACGATGCAATTTCGAAACTTCACTTTTTAGTCCATTAATACATCTATCGCAAGGGAGCGTTACTTCTGCAAAGTTATTTGAACCGCATTTTGGACATCTGTCTTCAGAGCCTGAGAAGTAACAGCTTCGACAGGAAAAGCATGTCATATAGGAATGGGAGAGCCTACATTTCAAGTCGAGGTCCTTAAGGTCGATATCAAAGATGAGATCTGCCCCTCTCCATCCTTTTTCGCTTATCGGGAGTACTGGGAAGTCATATTGTGCGTTTGACGCGAATACGTCGGAAGGAGTTTCCAATACCAACGATGCAACCAGTCTGCCCAAACTGGAAAATCCAAGATGCCTCTTCATCACACCATCGAATCCCATCAGTCCGAACTCGCGATTCTGTATTCTTACTGGTTCCTCTATTCTGTTCCCATGATTAAAATAAAATTCTCTGAACGCTGCCTTCATCATCTGTAAGTCTTTGCCTGTTTTGGTAGGAATCATATCGATTCAGACTGTTCGTCTTTATCTCAAGTTTGTTTCCCGATAATATTTGACTGCTCTTCCGAATTGTACTGGATTTATTAATCCATCACACTGGCTCGTAGCAAAGCAGAGGCCGTCATTTCGTAGTTTGGTACAAGAAGGAACCAAATAGCGTACACGACTTCCTCTCTCTCCTGCCAAGTGCTCAACCTGATACCTGGACACCCTTTCGTCATAATCTGGGGCATTCTTGAAAAGTGATACTATCTCTTCGATATTTTTTCCTATAGCCAGCATATATGTGGCCAGCATCACCCTCGCAGAATGAGGTAGATTTTCTCCAACCGCCATTAGATTTAAGGCGTGGTTTACGCAGGGAGGATAAGCCGATGGGGCAATAGCAAGTTTACGGCTAGCGGTGGGAATGCTCGCTTTTAGAATATTTGCTTGTTCTTTTATCGTTGCTGGAATATGCGATGGGTTCATTTGTTTTATTCTTTCTAGCAAGAGATTTGTTACCTCAGCTCGAATTAACCGCACAGTCTCATCAGGATCGAGGAATACTCGTCCATCGTGGACGAGTCTATTGATTAGTTTCCATTCTTGCTCATGAAATAAGTGAGACCTTTTAAGATAATCTGTTACTTTTACCTCAAACATTAGCTGGTATTTCATACTGGGGAGCACATCCATTTTTAATAGCTCCTTAAAAACTTTGAAAAGCAAAAGTTTTTTAGTTGAAGGTTCAGCGTGCGTCTTCAAATCATGTACGAGGAATTTTTCGGCTCTTAGCGCTTCACATAGACAATGCTTTTTAGTCAGATTGTCTGAATTTATTGCTTTAATGATCAAAATTTCGACGAGGAATGTCAATATCTCGATTTCGTGTCTTTCTAGAGTGAAATCTGGTTTGCCGTGTTCTATTTCACTTCTTATCCTGTTCGATGCTCTTTCTACTATGTGTCCAAGTTCGGGTAGATTAAGATCATCAAGATTAAAGTAAGTTTGATGCATATACTCGGCTGCTTCATTCAAGAAGGGATATTTTGCCAAGTCGGCAGTTCCGAGTCGAATACTCATGGTCGCTAATCTACTATTATGTATACGCTTATAAAATAACAGCGATCGTAATATTAGTCAAGTATTAGCGCACTCCGGTTTGAACTTATTTTTTGCTAAGAAGTAACCATGCAATAATCCATTTCGGCTAACCAACGCATTTCAAAAAAACTGGTCGATCTGTTCGTTCTCGAAAATCTTCTACCAACAAATTTAAAACCTAAAGTAGTTTGTCTCCAGCAATACTATGACCAGTTACGACCAAATTATGAAGCTTGCACTTGAACGCGGATTTTACTTTCCTAGCTGCGAAATCTACCCAGACGCCCCTGCAGGTTTTTGGGAATACGGTCCTATAGGAGTGAATATGAAGAACAAATTCATAGCGCTGTGGCGAAGGGAGTTGATACGGCGAGATAGTATGATAGAGATCGATGGGTCTCAGATAATGAGCAGGAGCGTCTTCGAAGCGTCTGGGCATTTACTTAATTTCAGTGATCCACTAGTAGAATGCAAAAACTGTAACTCAATATTTCGGGCAGATAGATATATCTCTGAAAAAATAGGGAAATCTATCCCAGAAGGCACCTCTGAAATAGCAATGAACTCAATGATAGCAGAGAACCATATTCGATGCCAAAGTTGCAAAGGAGAGTTTAAACCTGTAACTCGATTCAATATGATGTTCAAAGTTGGAATCGGTTCATCGCACGATGAAGCTTACTTGAGGCCTGAAACCTGCCAGACTATTTTCGTTGATTTCTCTAGAGTATTTAAGACAATGAGAGGGAAGCTCCCATTAGGGATTGCTCAGATAGGCAAGAGCTTTAGAAACGAAATTGCGCCTAGACAGAGCTTGTTGAGACTGAGGGAATTTTATCAGGCAGAGATTGAAGTTTTTTGTAATCCTGAACGGTTGAATGAGATGCCCAAATTTGATGAAGTAAGAAATACTCGTCTTAATTTGTATGATGATGAATATCATCGCAATATAACCGCTTACGACTGTTTGGAGCAGGGGCTTCTACCTAATAAGCTGGTCGCGTATTATCTAGCACTACTAACAGAGTTTTACGGCAAGACTGGAATCGACATGAAGCGAACTAGATTTAGAAGATTAGCCGATGATGAGAAGGCTTTCTATTCTCTTGTTGCATTTGATTTTGAAGTAGAAACCAGCATAGGTTGGCTTGAACTTGTAGCTTGTAACTATCGGGCAGACTATGACCTCAAGGGTCATTCGTCGATTAGTAACCATAACTTCGAAGTTATTGAGCCTACGAACCAGACTAAGGTTTTACCTCATGTTTTCGAATTATCGATGGGAATTGATAGAAGCCTTTACACTATCTTAGAACATTGCTATTACGAAGATTTTAGACATGACGACCGAGTCGTTCTAAGGCTCAACCCTTACCTTGCTCCGGTCACATTTGGAGTACTTCCTCTTATGTCAAAAGCCATCATGGTCGACAAGTCTAGGGCGATCCATTCGCTTTTGAAAAAAGATTTCGATTCGGTCTACGATGAGTCGGGTTCGATAGGCAGACGTTATAGACGGTTAGAAGAAATCGGAGTTCCATTTGCGATTACCATAGACCAGCAAACGCTAGCGGATGATTCTGTAACAGTCAGATATAGAGACTCCATGGAGCAGGAAAGAATTAACACAGGGGAGCTAAAAAAATTCCTCGAGGACAAGTCTGCGGTAGTTTGAAATATACCCTCATTGAGCTTAAATTGGGATTTAATGTAATCTTCTACTACGTCTTTTGTTTATGTTCCCTATTAATTCTTGTTATCTCGTCTTCCAAAATTCTTGAATATTGTTGGTAAGATTCTAGGAGGCGTTGCCGAGTGTTTGTAAGCTGCATACAAACATTCAAGGCTTCAAGGCAAGAATCCAATGATCTTTCTGAGGCAAATCTGTTCATTGCAGATCTAAATTGGATGATGAGTTTCTTCTGTTCAGAGCTTTGGTCATTGATAAAATTT